>CAJODI010000006.1:0-29603 GCA_905233145.1 uncultured Ruminococcus sp.
TCTCCTCATTGTTTGTTTCGCAACTACAATTTTGGAGCTTCCTATGCTCTTTTTCAATATTTACTTTTTATTTCCCCACAAAAATCCGTGATGAGGCTATTTTTTTACACTGAAAAACAAAATAGATCATAATATTATAAAAATCGCGGTGTGAGGATCAAAAGTGATTCTCACGCCGCGTTGCTGTTTATTTTATTTTATCCCAATATGCCTTAAAAGCCTGTTCGTTTTTGTTGTCGCCAAATTCGTAATATACCCTGTCTTTGATCGGATCGGGCAAATATTGCTGATAGGTATAATGATTAGGAAAATCGTGAGGATAAAGATAAAACTGCCCCTTGTTCGGGTTGTCCTCGCCGTCGTAGTGCTTGTTTTGAAGCTGCCGCGGAACAGGACCGGTCTTGCCGTGCCTTATATCCGCCAAAGCCTTGTCGATCGCAACGTTGCCCGAGTTGGATTTTGGCGCGTTGCACACCATAATTACCGCGTCGGCAAGCGGTATCCTCGCTTCGGGAAGTCCAACCGCCTGGGCGATATCAACGCAGGCTTTTACAATCGGGATGATCTGCGGATAGGCAAGACCAACATCCTCGCAGGCGCAGACCATCAGCCTTCGGCACGCACTGGGCAGATCGCCTGCCTCAAGCAGTCTGCCGAGATAGTGCAGCGCAGCGTTTGGGTCGCTGCCGCGCATACTCTTTTGATATGCCGAAACAATATCATAATGCTCGTCGCCGTCCTTATCATATCGCATCGCGCTGCGCTGAACAAGCTGAGATACAGCTTCAAGCGTCACGACACACCTTCCGTCAACTCTATCGGCGGCAAGCACGCTAAGCTCCAGCGCGTTCATTGCCTTGCGAACGTCTCCGCCGCAGCCGAACGCGATTTTGTCGGCGCATTCATCTGAGAGCGATATTTCAATTTTCTGTTCCTCTTCCAAAAGACGGGCGGCACGGATTATCGCTTTTTTTACGTCCTTTTGAGCAACAGCTTTGAATTCAAAAACCGTTGACCGGCTTAAAATCGCGTTATATACATAAAAATACGGATTTTCTGTCGTGGACGCAATGAGAGTAATGCTTCCGTCCTCAATATATTCGAGGAGAGTTTGCTGTTGTTTTTTATTAAAATACTGAATCTCGTCAAGGTAAAGCAATATTCCGTTCAGACCCGAAAAGGTGTTTATCTGCGAAACTATTTCCTTTATATCCGCGGTTGAGGCGGTCGTGCCGTTGAGCTTCCTGAGTGTTTTGTTGGTTTTGTTGGCAATGTATGTTGCCAGCGTTGTTTTGCCGACTCCCGACGGTCCGTAAAAAATCAGGTTGGGAATCTCGCCGCTTTCTATTATTCTTCTCAGCGGCTTTCCCTCGCCGAGCAAATGCTCCTGTCCGACGATATCCTCGAGCGCGGACGGTCTGAACCTGTCCGCAAGCGGTTTTTGTTTCATAATAACCTACCTGATTGAGCTAAATTGCCGCTTTGCGGCAGCTAAATTGTCGCTCTGCGACAGCTAAATTGTCGCTTTGCGGCAGCTAAATTGTCGCTCTGCGACAGCTAAATTGTCGCTTTGCGGCAGCTAAATTGCCGTTTTGCGGCAGCTAAATTGCCGCTCTGCGACAGCTAAATTATCCAACAATGTTGAATAGCTGAATTTTGCTATTTATCGCAAAGCTAAATAGCTCGCAAAGCAGAATAGCTCGCAAAGCGAATTTCGCGCAACGAAGTTGCATTTAGCTTGCGAAAGCAAATTTAGCTCGCGCAAGCGAATTTAGCTATTATTATAACAGGGCACACTTTGACCGGTGCGCCCTGATTTGCTGCTTATTTGTACGCTTATTCGTAAAGCGGATATTTTTTGCACATAGCCTCAACGCCTGCTCTTACCTTGTCTTTGCTGTTCTCGTAGTCGTTAAGAACAAGGGTTATGTACTCTGCAATAAGATCCATATCTTCCTCGTTAAGACCTCTTGTTGTAACCGCGGCGGTTCCGATTCTTACACCGCTTGTAACAAACGGTGAGCGGGGCTCGCCGGGGATCGTATTCTTGTTTACGGTGATGTAGCAGTCGTCAAGACGTGCTTCAAGCTCCTTACCCGTTACCTCGGTATCTCTGAGGTCAAGAAGCATTACGTGATTGTCTGTTCCGCCGGAAACAAGCTTGCAGCCGCGCTTGAGAAGGCCATCTGCAAGAGCCTTGCAGTTTGATACTATCTTCTGACCATATTCCTTAAACTCAGGCTTTAACGCCTCTCCAAAGCAAACCGCCTTTGCAGCGATCGTGTGCATCAAAGGTCCGCCCTGAGTTCCCGGGAAGATAGCCTTGTCGATCTGCTTTGCAAATTCTTCGCGGCAAAGAATAAGTCCGCCTCTCGGTCCGCGCAGAGTTTTGTGAGTTGTTGTGGTAACAAACTCGCAGTAGGGAACAGGGTTTGGATGAACGCCTGCCGCAACAAGACCGGCAATGTGCGCCATGTCAACCATAAGGTACGCGCCGACCTCGTCCGCGATTTCGCGAAGCTTTGCAAAGTCAATAATTCTCGGATATGCGGAAGCACCGGCTACGATAAGCTTTGGCTTGCATTCCTTTGCGATTTCGAGCACCTTGTCATAATCTATTCTGTGCGTAACCTCGTCAACGCCGTAGGGCACAAAGTTGAAGTATTTACCCGAAATGTTTACAGGTGAACCGTGAGTAAGGTGACCGCCCTCGTTAAGGTTCATTCCCATTACAGTGTCGCCGGGCTCGAGCATAGCAAAGTATACTGCTGTGTTTGCCTGTGCGCCGGAGTGAGGCTGAACGTTTGCGTGCTCAGCACCGAAAAGCTCGCAAGCACGCTGACGTGCGATTTCTTCAACAACGTCTACACATTCGCAGCCGCCGTAATATCTTTTGCCGGGATATCCCTCGGCGTATTTGTTTGTAAGGTGGCTTCCCATAGCTGCCATAACCGCCGGAGTTACAATGTTTTCGCTGGCGATAAGCTCAAGATTTCTTCTTTGTCTTTTCAGCTCGTTTTCCATAGCCTCGCCTACAGCCGGATCATACTCCTTCAAATATTCGAGCGCAGCGATGTTGGTTAATTCACTCATTTTTAACTTCCCCTTCTTGTTCCGCACAAAACGCCGCTAAGCGTTCGTTGGATTGATTATATTATAAATGTTTGTTATGCTGTTTATGTTAATCTGTCGGCGTCAAGCGCCTTTTGCCTAAGTCTTTTCAAGTCGTCTAGGGTAGAGATTTTTCCTGCCTCGTTTCTCAGCGCGGCGGCGCCTCTCATTCCCCTGAAATACCCGACAACAAGCTTTCTTGCTTGAAGCAAAGCCATATGCTCGCCCTTGTATTCGACCATTTTTGAAATATGCTCAACCATTACGCCGAGCTTTTCTTCAAGCGACGGTTCATAAACCGACGCGTCGGGATTTTCAAAATATGAGTTGATTTGTGAGAAAATCCACGGATTGCCAAGGCTGGCTCTGCCAATCATAATCAAATCGCAGCCTGTCAGCTCAACCGCTTTTTTCGCGCTTTCAACGCTGTCGATATCTCCGTTGGCAATCACGGGAATATCAACGGCTTCTCTGACCCTGCGTATAATTTCATAGTCAACCGGCGGCTTATAGTACTGCGCCCTTGTTCTGCCGTGAACGGTAATCGCCGCGGCTCCTGCCTGTTCGCAGATTTTGGCTATCTCAACGGCGTTTACGCTGTTGTCGTCCCAGCCCTTGCGAATTTTGACGGTTACCGGAACGTCGCTGACTTTGGTTACCGCGCTGACTATCTCGCCGCAAAGCTGAGGATTTTTCATCAAAGCGCAGCCGCTTCCGTTGCCGCTGATTTTGGGAGCCGGGCAGCCCATGTTGATGTCAATAATATCCGGATTATGCTTCATCGCGCTCAAGGCCGCCTGAGCCATACATTCCGGTTCATCGCCGAAAATCTGGATTCCGCACGGACGTTCGTCGTCGGAAATTCCCATTAGCTCCTCGCTCTTTTTGCTTTTGAACGAAAGCGCCTTTGAGCTCACCATTTCGCTCACGCAGTAAGCCGCGCCAAAGCGCACGCAAAGCTCGCGGTACGCTCTGTCGCTCACGCCTGCCATCGGCGCGAGAACTGCGCGCGATTTGAGCGTTATGTTTTTTATTCTAAGCTGCATCATGTTTACGCAAAGCTTGCCGCCGGCTTTTTGAGCTTGGTGCTGATAAGCATTATCAGTGCGACAAGGATTCCTACTCCTACGCAGATCCACGAAACTGTTCCGGCAGTGCTGTTTGTGGAATATTTTTTTTCGCTGACCGTTTTCGGAAGCGTGGGGGCAACAAATTCTGTTGTCGGCTCAATTTGCGCAATCGGAGCCACAGGCTGAGTGTATTCCTCGGTTTGCGCCTGCTGCTCTGCCTGAGTTTGCTGCGCCTCGGTCACCGGCTCGGTATAAACCGCCTGAGTTTGTACCTCTGTAACGGGCGGCTCGGTTTCGGGCACCGGAGCTTCGGTAACGACCGGGTCGGTAACTATAACTTCCGTTTGCGGCTCGGTAAACTCCTGCGGCGGAGCCTCGGTCACGATTTCCTCAATCAATTCCGGCTGACTGCTGTCTGAGCTTTCCTCGTCGGCAGCAACGCCGAACGCGCAGAAAACCGGCACTAATGCCGCAAAAAGCAGACAAATCATGCCTTTTGTCAATTTGTTAAACTTCATTTCCATACCCCATTAAGCGATAATTGGCGTATACAATAGTATTATAACAAACGCAGGTTGATAATGCAAGTATTTTTTAATCTATTGAATAAAATGGCGATTGAGATTGGAAAAAGGGCGGTTTGATTGTTTTTGAGAAATACAGCAATACCTCATTCTGTCAAAACCCGTGCGATTACGTCCGCCAAAAGCCCTGCGGTGTATTCGACCTCTTCTATCGAATTTGCGTCTGAGCCAACTTCAATCAAAAGCGAGCCGTCGCAAATCAGCTCGTTATAAACAAAATAGTCAAAGCTCATGGGGCGCGTCATTCCGGGGTAAAGCTTTTCTGCTGTGTTTTGAAGCTTAAGCGCAAAGCTGAGATTATTCTGCCAGTTGTCAAAGTCCATTTCTCCGTAATAATCGCAGCCCGAAAGAATCATGATCTGCGCGCCCTGATGACCGTCATATTCAAAAACCGGCTTTACCTTTGCCGCGTCGCTTCCTATCGCGTCGCGGTGGATGTCAAGCACAACCTTGACGCTGCCGAATTCCTTCATATCGGCTTCAACCGTCTGTGTGCTTCTGTCGTATGAGCCGTTATAGGTTGAATCATGCACGGTTTTGTCGTGATAAGTATTTATTCCGCGGCTGTTCAGCTCCTGTGTGATCACCTCTCCGACTGCCACAACGTTATAATCCTCGTTCTGAGTTCTGGAATAGTAGCTTTCGTAATAATAATCAACGCTTTCGTCAAGGTACGCTTCTCCTGTGTGGGTGTGATATATCAATACCTCAGGTGACTCTGAATTTTTTTGGGTTTCAAAGGTCAGGGGTCTGTTGAGTATTTCCTCAAAATCAAAGTCCAGCCCGGTTTTGTTTTTTACATAGCAGCTATCGACCGCGGTTCCGTCCGCGCCGACGGTTTTTGAGATAATATCATATTTTTCTTCGCCCTCGTGGTTCGCAAAGGTGTCGTAATATCCGCTCTTGTCCTTGGGCTTTGGCTTTGGAATATATGTGCTTAGGGTTTTGGGCTGAGACTGTGCTGCGGTCGTTTGTTCCGCCTGTTCTGTCGCTGTTTCCTCTCCTGTTGTAAGCCTGTACTTTCCATCGGTCATCATAAAGGCAGCCGCAGCAAGTGCGGCGGGATCGTGTGAAGTAAAGCATTCCGGCAGTCTGTGGGCAACGCTTGCTATGGCGGCGATCAGCAGCACAAAGGCAAACGCGGTTTTGAGAATTTTCAGAGCTTTTCCTTTGGCTTTCAAAAAATCACCTGCTTTGTAAAGCATATGCCGTTTGAGCGCAAAAAATTCCCTCTACATCAGCGTTACCAAATCCTTTAGCTCAAAGTCGCTTTGCATTGCGGCGTTGAGCGCAAGCCCGATAAGCCGCGAGGCGCGTTCTGTCAAAAGGTCGATTTCGCGCGGAATGATCACCATCTGTCTGCCCTGAGGAGCGAGGGAATCCAGCATTTGTCTGTCCGGCTCGCTGTCGAGCAAATCTGTAGCAAGGGTGCGCAGATCAACAACCGTCGGAACTCCTATTGATATCACCGGCACGCCGATTGTGTCCTTGTTTATCCTTGTCCTGTGATTTCCGACTCCTGCTCCGGGCGATATTCCTGCGTCGCTGATTTGCAGCGTACATCCCAGTCTTTCCAGCCGTCTTGAAGCAAGTGCGTCAATAGCGATTACCGCGTTGGGCTTGATTCGTTTTACCACACTCAGAATATACTCTCCGGTTTCAATTCCGGTTTGTCCCGTAACACCTGTCTGCATAACCGCCACCGGTCTCAGTCCGTCCAGCCCGGTTGAACGTGCGATTTCTCCTGTGATATGGCGTGTGGCAAGCACTCTCAGACTTGTTTTCGGCCCGAGCGAATCCGGTGTGATTTCGATATTTCCAAGCCCTGCAACAAGCAGAAGCCCATTGACAGGCAGCAGCCGGCGGATTTCCGCTCCGATCGTTTTCAGCCTTTCGTCGGTGTCGCTGAAGTTGTCTGTCAGCGACGGCAGCTCAATAGTGATGTATGTGCCCAAGTCCTTGCCGAGTGCCTGCCTTGCTCTGTTATCCTTAACGGTCAGGCGAGAAATTTCAAGTCCGTTCTCGCGGTATACCTTATAATCCATTCCTCCTACGCGCTCTCCGGCAAGCTCCCTCGCTTCAACGGCAAGGTCGGTTCTAACCTGCATAACTACACCTCTTTGCAAGATTTTTATTAGCATTTGTTTTTTTGTCTGATTATATTCTTTACAATACGAAAAAAACAGGCTATAATAAATTATAATTTTAAAAAATTTTATTAATGAGGTTTTGTTATGAAATTAAAGTTACTAAAAAGAACTATCGCCGTTGGTTCGGCACTTTCTCTCATGCTTTCCGCTTCCGCAATCGCAGTAAACGCCGCAGAAATCGAGGAGCTCGGCGCAGGAGCGTCCGAAACAGCTGCGGTTGTCAATCAAGATGATTCCGGAGAGCTTCCTCAAAGCTACAGCTCACTTGATCTTGGATATGTCACCTCGGTCAAGTCTCAGCAACACAGCGACTGTTGGGCATACGCAACGCTCAGCACGCTTGAAACAAAGCTGCTCAAGGAAGGCTATACCAACGTTGACATGTCCGAGACTCACCTCAACGGCTGGGCGACAAAGCATTCCAACGGCAAGGGCTGGCAAAGAACCATTTTTGATGACGGATATCAAAACACTGGTTTAGGTTATCTTCTCTCGTGGCAGGGCGGAATCCTTGTGGATGACGCCGAAAATCTCAGCCTGTCCGAAATGACTTCAAGTGATTCATTCACGGGCTTTGCTCCGCGCTACGGCGTTATCGCTGCCGAGCAACTCAACGTCACGGATCACCAAAGCGTCAAGCGCGCTATATATGAAAACGGTTCGGTTGACAGCGCGTTTGGATATGCGATGTACTGCCTTAATACTTATAACGGCGCGTATTATATGAACCCGGATTTTTCGGGATCCTTTGCCGGACATGCCGTTCAGGTCATCGGCTGGGACGATAATTATCCGGTTGAAAACTTCAAAAGCAGCGCGAGACCCTCAAATCCCGGCGCATGGCTCGTCAAAAACAGCTGGGGCACAGGCACAGCCGGCGGTTATCTTTGGATTTCCTACGAGGACAAGTATCTTTTGGGAACAAAGTACAAGCCTTCGTTTGCAATCAAGAGCGTTATGCCGGTTGACGAGAACGTGAAGCTTTTGCAAAACGAAATCTACGGCTCAACCTATGAGTTCGGTTATGTCAAGCAGGACGATGTTACATATTTAAACCGTTTTGATTTTGAAGAGGATTTCAGAACTATTGACAAGGTTATTTTTAAATCCGAGTGTGTCGGCGGAACCTACACGATTTATTATGTTCCCGACAAAAACAACGCGCCCGACGCCGACGAATCAACCTGGCAACGCCTTTACACAGGCACAATTGACTATATGGGTTATATTTGCGCCGACATCGAGGACGAGAAGCTTCCTGCCGGAAAGGGCTCGATAGCTGTAAGAATAGACTCCTCCGAGGTTTCACCGCTGTACGGATATTACAGCTCGATCGGAGTAGGCGAATGGCTCACTGCCTCGGGAAATTATGTATTCCTCAACGACAGCCGCTACGGTGAATCCTACATTTATTACAACAACACCATGAGCGATTTGCTTGACTGGTACAGCGAGATAAATAAAGATGATCTCGGCGGAACCTTTGCGATCAAGGCGGTCGTAAACAAAGAAGCACAGCCAATAATGGGCGACGTTGACCTTGACGGGGAACTGACGATCAACGACGCAACGCTTCTGCAATTATATCTTGCGGAGCTTGAAAGCCTGTCAGACGAGGCACTGGCGGTTGCGGACATTGACAACGACGGCTCTATTGACATTAACGACGCAACAACGATCCAGATGATTCTTGCCGACTTGATCTAATAAGCTGTTAAGCTTTCTAAAAAAATCAAAATAACCAAAAAATCCCTCCCGGTTTCGCTGTGAAATCAGGAGGGATGAATTTTTATTCGGATTTTTTGTAGGATATCAATAAAAATGTTTGGTTATTTTTGGTTTGCAAAACCTCAAAAAAAGTGATATGATGTAATTGTTAAGGGTACCTCTAAAAATTCACAGTTGTTCAGAGGTGCCCTTACAATATTTGGGGATAAAAGGAATCACTGATTATTCGGTTTGTACAAATCATGCTGACAGATTATCCGGCGGCGATATGTATGAACAGCCTTACGGCGCGAATCGATCGGGGATTCTTTTTTTAATTTTAATCAAGTTAATCAAGCAAAAGGAGGTTTTTCAGAATGAAATCAAAATCCAAGAGACTAACAGCAGTGATTCTGTCGGCTATGCTGACAATTAGTGCGTTCACGGCAACGCCTGTGGCTGTAAGCGCGGCAGAAGCGTCAGCCGTTGAAGCGGAAGAATGGGCAGGCGCAGAAGCGTCCGCCGAAAAAGTCGGGAGCGTGGGAGCAACGCCCGCAAGCGGTGTGACCGGCGACTGCACCTGGGTGCTTGACGAAAACGGCACGCTGACGATCAGCGGAGACGGCGAGGCAGTTTATAAGGATACAGGTGACGGTATAGAATACTTTTATGAGCTGGAAGATCATTACGGGATCAATATAACAAAGCTTGTAATTAATGAAGGAGTGACCGGTATAGGTTGGTGTGCGTTTTCCAATTGTAGTCATATTACCGATGTAAGCATTCCGGACAGCGTGACCTATATTGACAGTTATGCCTTTAATAACTGTGCATCCCTTACGGATATATCCATTCCTGACAGCTTAACAAGCATTGAATATGAAGCATTTGACTCAACGGCATGGTATAATAACCAACCGGACGGCGTTGTTTATATTGGCAAATGCGTCTATAAATACAAGGGAGAAATGCCGGAGAATACTTATATTCAAATCAAGGACGGAACAACCGGCATTGCTGCATACGCATTTCGTGATTGCAGAAATCTGACAGAAATAAGCCTGCCTGATAGTTTGATTGAAATAGGCGGCTGTGCATTTTCAGAATGCAGTTCTCTAAGCGCGATAAACTTGCCTGACAGCTTAAATAAAATAGACTACGATGCCTTTTACGGTTGTTATAATCTTGAAGAGATCACATTTCCAAATGGATTAAAAACTATTGGTGAAAATGCGTTTTTGTATTGTTATAGGTTAAAAAGCATTACCATCCCCGACAGTGTAACAGAGATCAAGAAAGGTGCTTTTGCAGGCTGCACCGATGTTGAAGCAATCACAGTCAGCCCGAATAATCCGGTCTACGACAGCCGAAACAACTGCAACGCTGTTATTGAGACCGCAACAGACATTTTAGTTACCGGGTGTAAGTCTTCGATCATTCCCAACGGTATAAAGCGTATCGGACCTTACGCATTTGCTTGGTCTGAAATAACGGAAATGACGATCCCTAACACTGTTACGAGTATTGGTGATAACGCGTTTACAGCGTGTTACGATTTATCAAGCTTGACGATTCCGGACAGCGTGACTGTTATTGAACAAGATGCGTTTTTTTATTGCAGCGGATTAAAAGAGCTGGTTATCCCGGATAGTGTAACAAGCATTGGCAAGGGTTCTTTTGAATATTGCAGGGACTTAAAAAAAGCTACTATTTCCAAAAACCTGGAGAGCATCAGTGACGAAGCGTTTAATTATTGCGAATGTCTGACAGATGTAACGATTCCCTACGGTGTGACGAAGATCGGATATAAGGCATTTTCCGAAACAGCACTGAGAAGCATCGTTATCCCTGACAGCGTGACAAGCATTGGATCAGACGCGTTTTTAGAAACACAGCTGATAAAAGCTACTGTGCCTGCGAGTGTAGAATATATCGGAGAAAGGGCGTTTGGGTATTACAATTACACAGGCTATGAATGCACCGGTTATATTGATACCTTTAGGAAATACGACTGCTTGATGATCTACGGCTATAAAAACACTGAAGCTCATATATATGCTGAGGAAAACGGCTTCTCTTTTGTTGATCTCGAAGCAGAGGACGACTTTGAACTAAGCGGAAAAACCGGCGACTGCACATGGACTCTTGACAAGGAAGGCACGCTCACGATCAGTGGAAACGGTTATATGACAGACTATGATACCGACTCAAATAACAATTACAGTCCGTGGGAATTTTTTGATATAAAAAAGGTTATAATCAAAGACGGAGTAAAAAATGTTGGTGATTATGCTTTTTTCTACTGTGAAAGCCTTACAAGTGTAACTGTTCCTGAGAGTGTATTCAGAATAGGAGAATATGCATTCTATCATTGCAGCTCGCTCAGCGAAATAACTCTTCCCCAAAAAGCAAAAAATATCGGTGATTTTGCGTTCTGTAAATGTCCGAAAATCACTAAAATAACAATACCTTACGGTGTAAACATAATACAATACGGTGTTTTTATGGATTGCAGCGCGCTTATAGAAGTAACAATTCCCGACAGTGTAAGCAAAATTGATTCTCACGCATTTTTTGATTGCGGTGAGCTTGAAAAAATTACAATTCCCGACAATGTAACCGAAATTGAAGATGACGCGTTTTTCAGAAACAGCAACTTAACTATTTACGGTTACAAAAATTCCGCAGCTTTTAGGTACGCAATAAAAAATAATATACCCTTTGTTGATTTAGACGATATATATTTGGATAAAGGTACGACCGGCGACTGTAAATGGACCTTAGATAATGAGGGTACTTTGACAATTAGCGGTATAGGCAAAATGGATGATTACACTAATTCGTATGATCACAATCCGTGGGTAGACTCGGACGTGAAAAGTGTTGTAATTAAAGACGGAGTAACCAATATTGGAAACTATGCTTTCTTTGACTGTGAAAGCCTCACAAGCATTACTATTCCCGACACCGTAAAAAGTATAGGTGAAAATGCTTTTTTCAATTGCAGTTTACTAAGCGATATAAATATTCCCGAAAGCGTTAAAAGTATCGGAAAATGCGCGTTTTATAATTGCTCATCGCTAAAAAAAATTACCCTTCCAAAAGGGATCACTGCAATTGCTGACAGATTGTTTTATAATTGTAGGTCGTTAAGCGAAATAAATATTCCCGACGGAGTCAAAGAGATCGGTGAGTTTGCTTTTAATAGATGTTCGCAGCTAGCTGATATTTCGCTTCCGGACAGTCTAAATGTAATTGGAAGAGATGCATTTTCTTCTTGCAGCAAGCTTACAAATGTGGATATTCCTGACGGCGTTACAAAAATTGGTCCGTCTGCGTTCAAAAACTGTTATGAGCTAACTTCTGTCTCGATCCCAAACAGCGTGACTGATATCGGATACTATGCGTTTAAAAACTGTGAAAAGCTTGCAGAAATTTTTATACCGGATTCCGTTATAAGTATTGGCGTGGAAGCTTTTGACAACACGATTTGGTTCAATAATTTACCTGACGGAATGCTTTACTTGGGTAAGGTTGCTTATAAATATATTGGAACATGTCCGTCTTATGTGGAAATAAAGGACGGAACAGTGAACATTGCTGAAAATGCTTTTTCTAATTGTCAAAGTCTTACCGGTGTAACTATTCCGGGTACTGTTGCACGAATAGAAAAGAATGCCTTTTATAGCTGCACAAAGCTTAAAGAGGTAAGTATTCCTGATAGTGTAACTTATCTTTCGGGTTTTAGCGGATGTACAAATCTTAGCGAAATAACAATTCCGAACAGTGTTACCGAAATCGGAGTTGAAGCTTTTCTGAATTGTACTAATATTACGGAAATCACATTTCCGGACAGCATTACAGAGATCGGCAGAGAAGCGTTTTATGGTTGTAACGGCTTAACTGAAATAAAACTGCCTAAAGAGCTCAAAGCTATTCGACCCTCCACGTTTGAAAATTGCGAAAATCTCAGTCGTGTTACTATTCCTTACGGTGTAACAAGCATTGAGGCATGTGCGTTTTACTGTTGTCCCAAGTTATCTGAAATAAAAATTCCCGACAGTGTAATCATCTTTAAAAATTATTGCTTAGGGTATTATGAAGATTACAATAACGAAAGAATAAAAACAAGCCTGACTATTTATGGAAACCGAGATACCGATGTCCAAAGATTTGCTAACGATAACGATTTTGATTTTCGTTATATAGGTGATGTAAATATGGACAACGAAGTTGATATTCTCGACTGTACTGCAATTCAGTATTATCTTGCAAAGCTTTTGGAGTTTGACGAAAACCAGCTTAAAGTAGCAGATACAAACGGCGACGGTTCAGTGAATGTTTTGGATGTAACCCTTTTGCAAAAGTATATTGCAAGATTTGATGTGAATTTAGGATAACCTTTTACGTTTTCTGTTTCAAAAAAACAGTCCGACATAAAATAATCCCTCCCGGTTTCGTTTTGAAATCAGGAGGGATAGTTTTTGTGTTTTACAGGCGCACAACAGCGTCCTCAGATTTTTTGTATACTATCAGTACAAATTCAAGCTCGGTTGTAAGTACGTCGAGCTTTTCAAGCCTTGCCATGCCATCTGACGGGGTGTGGTAAAAATAGGGCGTCATTTCAAACAACGCCGCGATATTCTCTTTGCCGCTGATCGTGACTGTGTTTTTTACGCGAATTTTTTCAACCGCTTCAAGACCGTTGTGTTCGGGCTCTTTTTCATCATTGTAATACGGCTCGTCATAAAGCACCTGCTTTAGTCCGAAAAGGTGATTTTTGCCGGGTATAGCTGTGACAATAACTCCGGATTTTGAAATTATGCGTCTGAATTCCGCGCTGTGAAAGGGTGCAAAAAGATGAAAGGCAAGCTTAATTGAGCCGGTTTTTACAGGAATAGAGGAAATATTTGCAACAAAAAACTTTGCCGGGCAATCCCTTTTTGCGGCAAGCCTGATCATGTTTTTTGAAATGTCAAAGCCGTAGAAATCACGCTCATACCATTCGGAAATTCGCTGAGTATAGTAGCCCTCGCCGCAGCATATATCAAGGACGGCGTCTCCCGGTGAAGAATACTTTTCAACGCAGTCTCCAACCGCTTTGGCAAGAGGAAGGTAGTAGTCACGGTTAAGAAAATCTCTGCGTGCGCGCGCCATTTCCTTGTTGTCACCCTTTTTGTCGCCGGATTTGTTTGACGAAAGCAGGTTGACATAGCCTTCCTTTGCAAAATCATAACAATGATTATTGCCGCATCTGAGCGTGCGGCAGTCAGGCAAAAGCTCATTCGAGCAAATCGGACAGATTACAACGCTCACTGTGTTTTCTTATCCTTATTTTTACCGCCGAGAAATCCGGCAATCAATCCGATAACGGCACCGGTTCCGCCGAAAATCAGCATTCCGACAAGCACCTTTGTTCCTATTTCATTGCTCGTGGGCTGCCAGATAATTCCCATGAAAATTCCAAGAACAACGCCGATCGTCAAAAAATACTTTATGCTGCCGAGCAGCTTGTTTTCCGAACTAACAGCAGCTTTTACGGTGGTTTCGGTTTGTTCCTGGGCAATTTCTTCGGCAGCATTTTTCGCTGTGTCGATTTCTTTTGTATTAGTTTTGCTCATAAAATCACCTGCTTTTGCAAAATAATATGCCTTTATTTTAACATATTGACCGGAGTATTGCAAGATAATAGACCATTTTCTGCAAATTTAAAAAAAGACTTGCTTTTTTTACAAAAGTATGTTATGATACTTCTTGCGGAAATCCGCGATGCGCCGGTAGCTCAGCTGGATAGAGTGTCTGACTACGAATCAGAAGGTCGGGAGTTCGAGTCTCTTCCGGCGCGCCAAAAAAATCCTGTCACACAAGTGGCAGGATTTTTTGTTCCGGGCATATACATATATAGAGTTATCTTATACTAAACTCAAATAAAAAATAGACAATCTTTGCGGTCTATTTTCCGCAATACTTCGTTGTCGTCCTTGCAAGGCGACAGCCTTGCAGCGTCCTTCGCCTCGTCTTGCGAAAAATATCCTCGCAAATCTTTGTCCACTTTTTATCTGAGATTAGTATTAGAAGCAAAGTCAAAAGCCCGACAACGCCTCTATTGAGAAATCGCTGTAAAAAGAGCCTTATGGTTGCTGTATTTATACATGCAGCCATAAGGCTTTTTAAAGTTGCAAAAGAAACTATTTTACCTCGTCATAGAACACGTTCAGGAACATTTCATAGAATTCTTTTTCTTTGATATAGTTTTCCGCGTGGGTATCCACCTGAGTTACAGTCACGGGAACATTCATGATTTCGTATTTTATTCCGCCCATAACCGCTTCCTTTGCAAGATATGATATCTTTGAGGGGTTAAGGTTTGTGCAGGAGTACGGTTCAACAGTATTGTAAAGCTTTAACGGAGTCGAAAAATTTGACTCTGTTTTGTCAATAAGCTTATTCATAAAGGCTTCTATATATACCCTTTGGCGTTTGTTACGCACAAGGTTAGCGTCACTTTCTGTGTGGCTTCTTGTGATAACAAAATCTCTGGCTTGGGTTCCCTCAAGATGATATTTTTCACCCTTTACAAAGCTTCCGATCGTTTCGGGAGAAACAACATCTACGCCGCCTATGCTGTCGTTAATTACAGGAAGTCCTGCAAGATCGAGCGAGTAGTATGTGTTAATAGGCACATTGTAAAATATGGACTTTACCGAATCAATCGTGTTCACACAGCTCTCTTCTTTGTCGGTTCCATATGCGTAGGCAAGACAGATTTGCTGCTTCTCCATACCCATATAATCACCCATAGTTGAGTATATTTTTACATCAGCCATTATATCTCTGGGTATATTGATAAGCGAAGCTTTGCCTGTGTCGGAATCAAGAGACATTAGGATCAAAACGTCTGCCTGACCGTTCATTTCTTCTCCGTTTTCGTCGATAACTGCATTTTCGGTGTATTTGTCAACACCCATGAAAAGCATGTTTATAATGTTCTTTTTAAATCTGTATTTGTGCTTATTATAAACCACGTACGGAGTGTTGTCCTCATTTGTGACCCTTGCAAAATCGGGAGTTTTGATGTTCATATCATCTGATTTCAGCTGATTTTTACCGTCAATAAGCAAATATGCTATTGTAGAGATTACTCCTATTATCAACGCGAGGCATACGCAGCATATCGCTATGGAAGCCTTCTTCCATAGCTTGTTTTTTTTGCGGCCGCTTTTGCTTCGTTTGCTTTTTTTACTGCTGCTGTGGTGATGATGGTGGTGATGATGGTGATGATGGTGCCGATGTCCGGAGTTTTTAGCAGAGCTTTCCGGAGCCGGTTCGTTTTGAAGCTCTTTTTGCTGAGCTTCCTCATCCTCGCGAACTCTTTGCTCAAGCTCTTTGATGATTGCGTCATTGCCGGCTGTATTATTTCTGCTTTTATTGATTCTTTCAAGTCGGCTTTTTTCAATTTGTGAAATACTGTCCTCTATGTTCTTATTCTCCATTATTTCACCTCTTTCAATCCAATACTTAGCTTTAGTATTAGAGGTTCACTTTAGTAAAAGTCACACAAATAAAAAGTCCCCGCAAAATCACGAGGACTTTATTCATCGTTCTTTATTGCTTTGTTTACGTAGGCTTATTATTTTGACTTGCTAAATTTAATAACAGCTGCACAGCAAGCTGCTGCCGAAGTTAAAAGTACAGCGTAAGCCATTGCGTTATCTGAGCCTGTCTGCGGAGACTTTGATCCCTTATCCGGTGTAACAACAGAAGAATCTGAGCTGCTTGGAGTTTTACCTTTTTCTGCCGGCTGAGTTTCGACCGGTGTTACAACTGTAGCTTCAGGACTTTTGACCTCTTCGGCAAAAGCGGGAACTACCGAAAACGTGAGCATAAGTATCATAACTAAAATTGTAAATACCTTTTTCAATTAGAATCCTCCTATCCAAATATAAGGCATATTTTGTGCGATCCGGAGCGGTTTGCACTGTTGCTTAATCTGAAATTTGTAATATAAATCAATTACAAATATATTTCAACACATTTATTATAGCATATTATTAAAAAGTTGTAAACAAAAAACGCTCGAAAAATTGCACAAAAAATATAATCGGTTAGTGTGAAATATCAACAATGACTTTTTGCAAAGCGCTTGTATAGAATTGTATTAGTGTCGTGTTTGCTGCAAAAATCAGCTTACCATATCATAGAAAACTGTCAAAAACTGCTCAAAAAACTCTTTTTCCAAAATATAGTTTTCAACACTGTCATTATTTACCGTAAAATAAACCGGAATATTGTTAATTTCAAACTGCATTGAGCCGCCCATGATAGCTTCCTTTGAGAGATAGGTAACCTTTGAAGGGTTAAGGTTTGTGCATGAGTAGGGGGCAGTAGCGTTAAAAAGATGCAGCGGTGTAAAGACATCTTTTTTTGTCTCTGATATAACAGTGTTCATAAACGACTGAATATATATTTTTTGTCTTTCGTTTCTTTGAAGGTTTGCGTAAGCCTCATCGCCTCTGGTTCGTACAAAGCTTTCTGCCTGCTTGCCCATAAGATGATAAGACTGACCGGAAACAAATTCGCCGATTGTTTGCGGAGAAATAACGTCAACTCCGCCGACACTGTCGTTTACAAATTCAAGACCGTCCAAATCCAGAGAGAAATAGGTATTAATCGGCAGATTATAGAAAATCCTCTGAACTGCGTGAAGCGTGTTTTCGCAGCTTTGGTCTTTTCCGTTGCCGTAAGCATAGGAAAGACATATTTGCTGGTTCTTCGTTCCTACATACAGTCCGTCAGGTGTGAGTACGGTTACGTCCGTCATGGTATCACGCGGAATATTAAGCATGGTTGTCTTGCGGCTTTTTGTGTCTACGACAGCAAGGATAATAACGTCTGCTTGTCCTTGCGTACCGGTTTCCTTTTGCTGATTAATATTCTCCTTATCAATTCCAAGAAAAAGGAAATTGATTAGGTTTTCCTTCATGCTGTAGGTGTGTCCGTTGTAATAAATGAATTTTCCGTTACCCTGAGTTTCGGCAAAATCCGGAACTGTAAGCGTGTATTCATTCGATACAAGCTGATTCTCACCGTTGATCATCATGAAGAAGCCGCTTCCTATTGCAATCAAAACCAAGGCCAAAAGTGAGCAGACAATAGCTAAAATAAGCTTTTTTATAAAACGTTTTCTGCTTTTCTTCTTTTCTTCAATGCGTTGATGTTCATGCTCCTGACCATGATGATGATAACGCTTAACCTTCTTCTTGTGCTTGTGGTTTGAGCGGTTGGAAAAAACATAGTCGGTAATTTCGTCGGAAACGGTTTTTTCGTCCTTGATAACGGGACGGCGTTCAGTCGCCATAGCGGTTTCGCTGTATTCTACGCTTTCGTTTGAAGCATTATTATTAGCTTCGTTGCTGGCTTTAACTTCGCTTTTAGCCTCGCTGTTGTTGCCGTTTATCTCATTTTCATTCTGTGGGTTCATCGTTAGTTTGTACTCCTATCACCAAATAACGTCCCTCACCGTAATTTACGCAGGTGCTGAGAACAACAAGCTTGCTGTTTAGATTAAGCTCAATATCCTCTTTGACGTTGCTGTAAATCGAGCGCGGGTTCTTTACAGAATCCAAATACTCTTTAAATACCTTATCGTCCTTAAAGTCAAAGGAATTCATTATATGCCTGTCGTCATACACAAAGGCAGCGACAATGTCATACGTCAGTTTTCGGTTTGGGGCAAAGATATAAAAATGTCTGTGTTCGTCAAAATAGTCTCTGTCTTCAAAATAATGGAGATTTGCAAACATGCTTCCGTTCAGCATATTGTGTCCGTAAAGCACGGTAACGCGGTCATTCCAGTCGGTGCTGTTGCAAACCTGTGAATAAATCGCTCCCGGAAAGCTATAGTTGCCGTTAATGTCGTGATCAAGGTAAAAATTATCGTCAACATGGCTTTGAAGAACCGGATAGTCTATGTTGGTTTCCGGCACATATATCCAGGAATAGATGTCCTCGTTATCTGAAATCAAAGACTCAAAGTCAACCGGATTTTCCGCATACTCTTTTTCGGCTTTATTTTCGGAAGAAAGATCAGGACCGGTGGTTTCCTGGAGCACAACGGACGAAGCAAGCGTGTTATATGCATTTTCAGCACTTTTTATAATAAAGTTTTTGTAAACAAGATATCCGCACGCTCCCAAAAACACAAGAGCGAAAACAACGATAATCGAAATAAATAATTTATTGTTTTTTTTCATTTGTTATCACCCTAATTATACATATTGTATCATTATTAGTCTGTTGTGTCAATATGCGCACAACTTAAAATGGTAATTATCTATCGGATGTTTCTTGCTTTTGATATCACTTACACCAAAAAAATAAAGCCCTCGGAGCCGAAGGCTTTATTTGCTCAATTTGCTCACAAAAATTACTTGCTTGCTTTTGACTTTAAAAGCGCAGCTCCGGCAGCTCCGCACGCAGCAAGAGAAACAGCTATTGCCATATAAGCAGCTGTGTCGGAAGAACCGGTCTTTGGAGAAGAAACTCCGTTATCAACCACAACAGCCTTGCCGCCGCCCGTGGTTGTAGATTTAGACGGAGAGCTTGGAGTTGTAGCCTCAGGACTGCTATAAGCAAAGGCAGGGACTGCCGAGAACGCAATAAGCATTACCGCAGCAATTGAAGCAATAAACTTTTTCATAATAATTCCTCCTAAAAATATAGTATAAAACTCAATATACAATCAGTTTATTATAATTAATTGAAATTATTGTAACACAAATTTAATTAATTGTAAATAGAGTTTTTAAAAAATATAAAGAAAAATTTGATTCTTTACTGTTAAAACCTTGTCAAAACGCCGAAACTGAGGCCTAAAATACAAAACATGTTGCATCTGTTCATACAAAAATGTATAATAGACAAAAGAAATCCCTGCAAAGGATGATGAAAATGAACATTAGTCAGCTACAGGAAAAAATTGCAAAGCTTAAAGAAAAAAACAATGCCTGCATACTCGCACACAGCTATGTGGCGCACGAAATAATTGAAATCGCCGACTTCACCGGCGACAGCTACAAGCTTAGCGTTGACGCCTCAAGGGTAAGCAATAAAACAATAATTATGTGCGGAGTAAGATTTATGGCTGAAACCTGCAAGCTCCTTTCTCCTGACAAAAAGGTGATCCTTGCTCAGCCCTCCGCAGGCTGTGCTATGGCGGATCAAATGGACAAGCGGATGATTTCGCGCATAAAGGAAGATTATCCCGGCTATTCGGTTGTTGCGTATATTAATACAACCGCTGATTTAAAAACGATCTGCGACGTTTGTGTAACAAGCTCGTCGGCTGAGAAGATCATTAATAATATGAAAGAAAAGAATATACTATTTATTCCCGACAGTAATCTTGGCAGCTATGTCGCTCAAAAATGTCCCGACAAGAACATAAAGCTTCTCAACGGCTGCTGCCCGGTTCATGCCGGAGTTACCGCAAAGGAAGCGCGGCTTGCGAAGGAGCTTCACCCAAACGCAGAGCTTTTGGTGCATCCGGAATGTTTGCCCGAGGTCACCGCTTTGGCTGATTATGTCGGATCAACCTCCGGAATCATGAATTATGCGCAAACTTCCGATAAAAACGAATTTATTATCGGAACGGAAATCAGCATAGCAGAGCATTTGCAGTATCTTTGTCCTGACAAAAGCTTTTATCTGCTTTCCAAAAAGCTGATTTGTCCGGATATGAAGTCTGTTACCCTTACCGACGTGTACAATGCTCTCGCAGGAAAGGGCGGAGAGGAAATTTTGCTTGACCCGGAAACAATTCGCGATGCAGGAAAATGTATTGAAGAAATGATAAGGCTCGGTGAATGATTTGACTAAAAAAGCTTTAATTGCCATGAGCGGCGGAGTAGACAGCTCCGTTGCCGCCTATCTTATCAAAAGCTTGGGATACGAGACTGCCGGAATAACGCTGAAGCTGTTTGATAACGACGACATAGACATATCCCGAGAAAAAACCTGCTGCTCTCTTGACGATATCGAGGACGCACGCAGCGTTTGCGCAAGGCTTGAAATACCCTATTATGTGCTGAATTTTAAAGACAGCTTCAAAAGCACGGTTATAAGCCGCTTTATCGCTGCGTATGAAAACGGCTTTACGCCTAATCCGTGCATAGACTGCAACCGCTTTATAAAATTTGAAAAGCTTGTGAAGCGCGCTGATGAGCTGGGCTTTGACTATGTTGTGACCGGGCACTACGCTCAAATTGAGCGCGACGAGATCACCGGCAGATATCTTTTGAAAAAAGCTGTCGATCAGTCAAAGGATCAGAGCTATGTGCTCTATTCGCTGACTCAGGCTCAGCTCGCAAAAACACTCTTTCCGCTTGGCTCGCTTACAAAGGACAAAACCCGGGAAACAGCCGAAAAGCTTGGTTTTATCAACGCGCACAAGCGCGACAGTCAGGATATCTGCTTTGTTCCGGACGGAGATTACGCAGCGTTTATCGAAAGATACACCGGAAAAACCTATCCGAACGGCGATTTTGTTGATGAAAGCGGAAAAATTCTCGGAGAGCACAAGGGGATCATTCGCTACACAATCGGTCAGCGAAAGGGTCTTGGTCTTGCTTTGCCTTGCCCTATGTATGTAAAGGAAAAAAATCTTGACGAAAACAAAGTGATTCTCTGCGAAAACAGCGCGCTTTTTTCGCGCGAGCTTTATGCCTCAGATATAAATTTGATCTCGGCAGAAAGACTTGAAAAGCCGGCAAGGGTCAAGGCGAGAGTTCGCTATAACCAAAAGGAACAGCCTGCAACGGTCGAACAGCTTGACAACAACACCCTTCGGGTAGTTTTTGACGAGCCGCAGCGCGCGATTTGCAGGGGACAGGCTGTGGTGCTTTATGACGGCGATTACGTCGTCGGCGGAGGTACTATTGTTGACAAACCGAAGCAAAAATGAGATAATAAATAATTGATATAAATACAGCATAAAACTGGGGAGGATTTTTATGGCAAAGGAACTTGCAAAATCCTACAAGCCGTCCGGCTTTGAGGAAGATATTTATAATTTTTGGCTTGAAGGTAATTACTTTCACGCCGAGGTTGACAAGGATAAAAAGCCCTATACAATTGTGATGCCGCCGCCGAATATCACCGGCCAGCTTCACATCGGTCACGCGCTTGACGAGACCCTGCAGGATATTCTCATCCGCTGGAAAAGAATGTCGGGCTACAGCGCGCTCTGGCTTCCGGGCACAGACCATGCTTCGATCGCGACCGAAGCAAAAATCGTTGAAGCAATGCGCAAGGAGGGCGTTTCAAAGGAGGATTTGGGACGTGAAAAATTCCTTGAACGCGCATGGGAATGGAAAAAGGAATTCGGAGGCCGAATCACAAAACAGCTTCGCAAGCTCGGCGTTAGCTGCGACTGGGAGCGCGAACGCTTTACAATGGACGAGGGCTGCTCGGACGCGGTAAAAGAGGTTTTTGTAAAGCTCTACAATGAGGGCAAAATTTACCGCGGAAGCCGTATGGTAAACTGGTGTCCGCACTGCCGCACCTCTATTTCCGACGCTGAGGTCGAGTACGAGGAGCAGCAGGGCCATTTCTGGCATCTTTTATATAAGGTAAAGGAAACCGGAGAGTATCTTGAAATCGCGACGACCCGCCCCGAAACAATGCTCGGCGATACCGCGGTAGCAATCAACAAGGACGACGAACGCTACAAGCATCTTCACGGCTGTCACGTGATTTTGCCGCTTCTTGACAAGGAACTGCCTATCGTTTGCGACGAGCACGCCGATATGGAAAAGGGCACCGGCGTTGTAAAAATCACCCCGGCACACGACCCCAACGACTTTGAGGTCGGTCAGCGCTGCAGTCTGCCCATGGTTCGCTGCTTTACATACGATGGTCATATGACGGGCGCAAAGGACGTTGCGCAGTATGAGGAGCTAAAGGCAAAGGGAATGCTTGCCGAAAACGAGCCCGAGGTTCTTGACTGCGGAAAATACGCAGGAATGACAACCGCCGAAGCGAGAGAGGTTATTTTGGAGGACCTTAAGGCTATCGGCGCACTCAAGGAGGTCAAGGCGCACACCCACGACGTCGGAACCTGCTACCGCTGCCACACAACGATAGAGCCTATGGTTTCAAAGCAGTGGTTTGTAAAGATGAAGCCCCTTGCCGAGCCTGCGATCAAGGCGGTCAAGGACGGAGAAACCAGGTTTATCCCCGACAGATTTGAAAAGGTTTATTTCCATTGGATGGAAAATATCAAGGACTGGTGTATTTCACGTCAGCTTTGGTGGGGCCACAGGATCCCGGCTTATTACTGCGACGAGTGCGGCGAGGTCGTTGTTGCCAAGTCCGCTCCCGAAAAATGCCCGAAATGCGGATGCGCTCATATGCATCAGGACGAGGACACCCTCGACACCTGGTTCAGCTCCGCGCTCTGGCCCTTCTCTACCCTCGGCTGGCCGAACAAGACACCGGATTTGGAATATTTTTATCCCACCGATACACTTGTGACCGGCTATGACATTATCTTTTTCTGGGTCGCAAGAATGATATTCTCCGCGCTTGAACACACAGGAGAAGCTCCGTTCAAAACTGTGTTCATGCATGGTATCGTGCGTGACGAGCAGGGCAGAAAGATGTCAAAATCTCTGGGCAACGGAGTTGATCCGATTGAGGTTATCGACAAATACGGCGCCGACGCACTGCGCTTTCTGCTTGTAACCGGTAACTCACCGGGCAATGATATACGCTATTCCGAAAAGCGAATCGAGGCTTGCTCAAATTTTGCGAACAAGCTATGGAACGCCTCGCGCTATGTTCATATGAATATTGACGATTTTGACGTTAAAAACGAGCTTCCGTCCACCCTTACCACCGAGGACAAGTGGATCGTATCCACACTAAACTCGGTTGCAAGGGAGGTAAACGAGAACCTCGAAAAATTCGAGCTGGGAATCGCTGTTCAAAAGGTGTACGAATTCATTTGGGACTGCTACTGCGACTGGTACATTGAGCTTGTAAAGGCAAGACTTTCAAGCGAGGGTGAGGACGCCCAAAACGCGCGTCAGGTGCTTTTGTATGTGCTTGACCAAATCCTAAGACTTTTGCATCCGTTCATGCCGTTTGTAACAGAAGAAATCTGGCAGACGATACCGCACGAGGGCGAGACCGTTATGCTTTCGGCTTATCCAAGCTATGACGAGGCGCTCAACTTCCCCGAGGCGGCTCAGGAAATGAAGCGCGTTATGGAAGCGATCCGAGCGATCCGCAACAGAAGAAACGAGATGAATGTTCCTCCGTCAAGAAAGGCGAAGGTTTATATTGCAACAAAATTCCCGCAGACCTTTACCGACGGCGCGGCGTTTGTTGAAAAGCTCGCGTCTGCAAGCGGCGTAGAGGTTGCAGACAGCTTTGAGCTTGACGGCGCGGTAACGATCGTAACCGCGGACGCCAAGATTTATATTCCCATGGAGGAGCTTGTTGACAAGGAAGCCGAGCTCAAAAGGCTCAACAAGGAGCTTGAGCAGGTCAAAAAACGCCTTGCCCAAAGCGAAGGCAAGCTCAATAACCAGGGCTTTGTAGCCAAAGCTCCGGCGGCGGTAATCGAAAAGGTCAAGGGTCAGGCTGAAAAGGAAAGAGAGCAAATCTCTCTGATTGAAGCCGCAATAGCCGCATTGAAATAATAATTTGAAAAAATATAAAATTTTATACTCTTCTCTGATAAAAAATCTTTAAAACAGATGTTTAAGGATTTTATTAGAGAGTAGTATTAAAGGCAATCCCTTTGCGAAAAGCTCTGGGATTGCCTTTTGTAATGTTATGCGAGGGAATTGATCATGCCTGCAAGATATTTTTGGATCTTGGTTACGTCCTTTATCGTAATCTCACCGTCGCCGTCAACATCTGCCGCGCTGATTTGGTTTTCGGTCAGGCTTCCGAAGTCGGCAAGGTAATACTGAATAGAGGTCGCGTCGTTGATCGTGACAACTCCGTTTTGGTCAACGTCGCCCATAATAACTTCATCGGAACCGGCGATCAAGATATCAAACGAGGTGGTATAGTTTTCATCGTCAGCCGAGGTCGCGTCGATCGTAATGCTTGACGCTTCCTCGTCCTCTCCGATAAAGAGCACGCCGTCGTTAGTTATATAGGTATTTTCCGAGGTGTTTCCGCTGATCGAATAATTCACCGGGTATTCGGAAAGATTGATTCCGTCGATTTTCTCGGTGATTCTAACCGAGCTTCCTGTCGCAAGAGTATCAAGAGGAGAATAAACAACAAAGTCATAAACCGCTGTCACAAGCTCAAGGTTATTCCAGCAAACCGGGCGGCTGAAACGATATCCTCTGAGCTTGTCTTTAACAAGAGTAAGGGTGTTAAAGTTTGAGCCGGTGCTCTCAAAATATACGAGCTGAACCCTGTCAAGTCCGTCCAAAACAACCTTGTGCGAACCGGTAGCGGCAAAGTTCTGAGGAATTCCGGTCTGGATGAAATTGCCCTTTAAGGTCATGATACCCTTGCTGAGATAGCCTGAGTGAGAGGTATTGGAGCTTGTACTAAAGTTGCCGCCGACATTAAGACGGTCATCGTCGTTTACCATTTGAAGTCTGCCGCCCTCAAAAATATCATAATCGCCGGTTATATCAAGCGTGCCGCCGTTTAGCTTCATTGTGCTTCCGCTTTGGGTCATGCCGCCGTTGATCGTCATTGCTTGACCGTCAAGATAAACCGTGCCTGAGCCGCTAAGCTCAAAATCACCGTTTACGGTAAAGCTGTGTCCGTTCAGTTTTAATTCGCCGCCGAGCTGAATTGAAACATCATTGTTGATAACAGCGTCGTCCGCGAGCATAAAGCCCCTTATATTTCCGGTGAATACTATATCCGAGCAGTCAAAGCTAACGATATTAAGACCTGAGTTTGCGGATGCAAAGTCGATTGTCTGAGTATCGTTTCCGTTTAATACGGTTGTAAAGTCATAGCTTGTCGCAAAGCTTTCGTTGGATCCGCGTTGGGTCATGTTTCCGCTTACGGTCATAACTCCGTTATTCAGATAACCGGAATGGGAATAGGATGAGTATGTGGAAAAATCACCGCCGACATTAATAATATCTCCTGCCAAGGTCATATGAATACTGCCGTTTTCTCCGATAGCAAGGTTGTCCCCGATATCGAGCGTTCCGTTGTTAAGAGTGAGCGTGCCGTTGTCAAAGAAAAGGCTGCCGTTGATTTTCAGGGTGTGACCGTTGAGGTCAAGGCTGCTTGTTCTCAAAATCCAGTCGTTGTCGATTTCAGCGTCGTGATACAGCGTCAGGGAACGTATCGGGCTGTCGAGAACGATATTTTTGTTTACAAATTCAACGTCCGCAAAGCCTGAGCTTGTGCTGTCAAAGCTTATCCTCTGCTCTGAGCCTCCGTTGAATATTACCTTGTGAGGGGTTGAGGTGTTGAAATTATTGTAGGTGCCGCAGATTTGAGTAAAATCGCCCTTTACAGTCATAATGCCGTTGTTAAGATAACCACTGTGTCCTGTGTTTGAGCTTGTGCTAAAGTTTCCTCCGACGTTAAGGCGGTCGTTTGCGTCAGTCATATGAAGCTTGCCGCCCCCAAGGATATCGTAGTCGCCCGAAATATTCAGCGTGCCGCCGTAAAGCTTCATTGTGCTTCCGCTCTGGGTAAGGTTTCCGTTTACAGCCATTGTCTGACCGTCAAGATAAGCCGTGCCTGAGCCGCCAAGCTCAAAATCTCCGTTTACGGTGAGGTTATAACCGTTAAGCTTAAGGTCGCCGCTGAGCTGGATTGAGATATCGTTATTTATAACCGAGTTGCTTGCCAGCTTAAAGCCCTTTGTTGCGCCTGAGAACACCACGTCGGAATTTTCAAAACGGACGATATTAAGACCTGAGTCCCCGGAATTAAAGTCGATCGTCTGGGTGCCGCTTCCGTTTAATACGATCATAAAATCATAGCTTGCCGCAAAGCTTGCATAGTTTCCCTGCTGGGTAAAATCGCCTCCTAGGCTCATAACGCCGTTTGTGATATAGCCGGAATGAGAGTAATTCGAGCTTGTGGTGAAGTTGCCGCCGACATTAAGGATATCTCCTGCCGAGGTCATATGGAAGCCGCCGCTTTCTCCGATTTCAAAATCATCTCTGATATCGAGCGTTCCGTTATTTAGAGTGAGTGTTCCGCTGCCAAATTCAAGACTTCCGTTGATTTTCAGCGTATGACCGTTGAGATTAAAGCTGCCTGTCATCAAATCCCAGTCGTTGTTGATTTCAACGTCATGGTTAAGTGAGAGAGGGCGGATCGCGGTGTCGAGCACGATATTATGATTTACAAATTCAACGTCGGAAAAGCCGGAGCTTGTGCTGTCAAAGCTTATCCTCTGCTCTGAGCTTCCGTTGAAAATGATTTTGTGATTTTCCGATGTGCTGAAATTACTGTAGTTGCCGCAGATTTGGGCAAAGTCGCCCTTTACCGTCATAATTCCGTTATTAAGATAACCTGAATGTCCGGTATTTGAGCTTGTGCTAAAGTTGTCGCCGACGTTAAGGCGGTCGTTCGCGTTAATCATATTAAGTCTGCCGCCCTCAAGGATATCGTAATCGCCGGAAATATTCAAGGTGCCGCCGTTCAGCTTCATGATGCTCCCGCTCTGGGTCAGGTCTCCGTTCACGGTCATTGTTTGACCCCCAAGATAAACAGAACCGTCGCCGCCAAGTTCAAAATCACCGTTTACGGTAAAATCATATCCGTTCAGCACAAGGTCGCTGTTAAGCCGGATCGAGAGATCGTTATTTATAACTGCGTTGCTTGCCAGACCAAAGCCCTTTGTCGCGCCTGCAAAAATAATGTGAGTATTGTCAAAGCGCACGATATTCAGACCTGAGCTTGTGGATTCAAAGTCAATGGTCTGCGTACCGCTTCCGTTTAATATAGTCAAAAAGTCCTCGCTCGCCGCAAAGCTTCCGTATGTGCCGCGCTGCGTAAAGCTGCCTCCGACAGTCATTACGCCATTTGTGAGATAGCCGGAGTGAGAATAGCTCGATAAGGTGGTGAAGTCTTTCTTCACGTTCAGTCTTGCCTCAGGAGCGATCATATGAATTGAGCCGTATTCCTGTATCGTGTAGTTTTTCTCAATATTCAGAGTACCGTAATCCGTATAAAGCGTGGAGCTTGTATGATTCACATTACCCTCGACCGTAACCGTTTTGTCGTTCAGATAAGTTGCCGCGGATATAGTCAGGTCGCCGAAAATATCGTAGTCGTCGTCAAAGGTGTAGGATGAGGAGATCACAACGTCTCCCGACGAAAAGACAAGCTTTTTGATATTGGCAGTCGCAGCGGCAAATTCGTCGCTGCCGTACTGAGAGTTGATTAGAGCAAGATTGAGATATGCTGTCGCTCCCGGTGCGTATGCCGTCAAAAAGCTGTTGTAGAATGCGCGTTGTGAAAACGCCTTGAAATAATCAAGCTCGGCAATAATAGTGCGGAGACGGTTTTTGTATTGGGCAAGCTTGAGCTGATTGTCGGTGACAACGCTGACAAAAAGTCCGCTGTCCGTGCCGTTTTCGGCAAAATCAAGCGTAAGCTCGGTTGTCAGCCTGTCCGCGCCGAGAAGAAGATAATAGGCTGAAATAAAGTCCGCTCCGCTGAGTGTGTTCCAAGCAAGCCCGGATTTGAGCACGTCTGTAAAATCTGCAAGCTTCATAAGCTCAAAATAGTTTTCAAAAACAGAGTCGTCGGAAAAAGTGTTTACTCCGAATTTTCCGGGCGATAAAGAAGCGGAGGAGGTCGCGCCGGAATTGCTCAAGTCCCCGGAAATGCCCTGCCAAACATAGCTCATAATCAGATCTGCCCAGGGCTTGACGTCCTTTGAGACTGAGGTGGAAACGCCGTACACCATTGAAAGCAAGGTTTGCTTGTTGATATATGTTTCCGTCAATGAAGCAACGCGGTTTACAGCGTTGGCAAGGTCGGGATCGTTAGTTTGATTTGACGGGAAAAGCTGCCTAAGTATCGCGGCGTAGCTTGTTTTGAGCAGATCGACCTCGCTTGCCGCCGCCAGTCCGCGCGTAAGCTCTCCGACGGTCGTGTTTGTTCCTCTCAAATCATCAAGTAGAGCCGCCACAGTCGGAGTAAGCTCTCCCGAATTTATAAGCTCATTTTTAAGGCTGTTAAACTCGCTGTCGCTCATTCCGGAAACACCGCAGGCGGCGTAGGTAGCAGCGTCCGTGTTGTGCATGGTACAAATCTTTTCAAGCATAGAAGCCTGACGAGCCCTTGCGTTCTCCTCGGCAAAGCTGTTGCTCTGCACACAAGGATAAGCCTTTTGCAAAAGGTCAAAAACAAAGGCTTCGATATATGCCGTACGTTTGTCGTTTTGAACGCTGCTGTTGCTAACTCCGAAAACGCCCGACTGCCAGCCGGCAGGAATCGTGCTGTCGCTGTTGCGGTTCAAAATCGTGGTGTAAGGCATACTGCACTGCGCCGAATAAAGAAAATCAACAGAGCTTGTGTTCTTTATCCCGCTTGCTCTTATGCTGTCATAAGCTGTGGGCTGCTCGGCGGCTGTGGCGTTCAATAGGAATACGCCGAAAGAAACTGAAGCGACCAGCAAAATTGACAAAATCGGGATAAAAACAGATTTTTTTAGCTTGAATTGCTTTTTCATAAATAATACCTCCTGCTGCTTTTTTCGAGAACACTGATTGTAATTAATTTATAAAATTCAGTGCTGCTACTAATTATAACATACATTTTTAAAAATTAACAGTTTTTTCTAAAATAAATTATAATTTATGTAGAAAAATTTATAAATTGAGCTTAAGCAGGTCCTTAAAAGCAGAGCACGGATTTACGGCAATACCGCATAATTCTGGTGCGCGGATTGCGTAGTCAGATTTTTCGTCAGAATGTACAAATAATCAGTGTGCATACTGACGTATGGATACTGATTT
>CAJODI010000006.1:29724-48104 GCA_905233145.1 uncultured Ruminococcus sp.
CGTCCTTGCAAGGCGACAGCCTTGCGGCGTCCTTCGCCTCGTCTTGCGAAAAATATCCTCGCAAATCTTTGTCCACTTTTTATCTGAGATTAGTATGAATTTGTCAAAAAGCGAAATTATTTAAACCAAAAAATCAGAATAAAAAAACGTCTTGCCATTGTTTTTGACAAGACGTTTGGTTTTTCTATTTTAATAGTATAAATCAAAACCGATTGGTTTATCAGTCAATTTCGACCATTATTTTTTCTTCCTTGCGGATCGCCGCGCTGCGAGCGATCGTGCGGATAGCCTTGGCGATCCTGCCCTGTTTTCCGATGATCCTGCCCATATCGTTTTCGGCAACATGGATGTGATATACAATTGTGCCGTCCTCTGCCGGGGCGTCGGCTTCAACGCTTACTGCGCTTGGATCATCAACAAGACCCTTGGCAATGATTGCGAGTAATTCCTGCATTTTATTGTCCTTTCCGCGCGAATCAGTCAATTACGCCGTTCTTCTTGAGAAGAGCCTTGACTGTGTCTGTGGGCTGCGCGCCGTTGGCGATCCATTTCTTAACAGCCTCGCTGTCTACCTTGAACTCCGAGGGCTTCTTGAGGATATCATAGGTTCCGATTTCCTCGATAAAGCGTCCGTTTCTTGGATATCTTGAATCCGCTACAACAACTCTGTAGTAAGGAGCCTTCTTTGAACCCATTCTTCTAAGTCTGATTTTTACTGCCATAATTTACACCTCTGAAATAATAATTAATAAAATTTATGTTTACCTTTATTGGTTAAACGCTTTAGTTTTGCGGCGGCATTCCCGGTCCTCCGGGTCCGCCCATGCCTCCCATCGGCATTCCGCCGAGTCCGGGGAGCATCATTTTTCTCTTCTTTTTCTTTGTTGCCTTGCCCTTTGAATTCATCTGCTTTAGCATCTTCTGCATCTGTTCAAGCTGCTTGATAAGGCGGTTGACCTCTTCAACCGTTCTGCCTGAGCCTGCCGCGATCCTGCGCTTGCGCGACGGATTCATCAGCGAGGGATTGCTTCTTTCTTCCGGAGTCATCGAAAGAATAATCGCCTGAAGCCAGTCGATCTGGCGGTCATCAATGTCGATATCGTCAAGCTGCTTTCCGATTCCCGGAAGCTTCGAGAGGATTCCCTTGAGCGGTCCCATCTTTTTAACTTGGTTAAACTGCTCCAAAAGATCGTCAAAGTCGAACTTGTTATGCATCATCTTCTGAGCCATTTGCTCAGCCTTTTGCTGATCCATCTTGTTCTGGGCGTCTTCAATGAGTGTGAGCACGTCGCCCATGCCAAGAATTCGGCTTGCCATTCTGTCGGGGTGGAATACCTCTATATCCTCGAGCTTTTCGCCCGTGCCGGCAAATTTGATCGGCTTGCCGGTAACAGCCTTGACCGAAAGAGCCGCGCCGCCTCTGGTGTCGCCGTCGAGCTTTGTAAGAATTACGCCTGTGATTTCAAGCTTCTCGTTAAAGCTTTTTGCAACGTTTACCGCGTCCTGACCTGTCATCGAGTCGATAACAAGAAGGATCTCGTTTGGCTCTACCTCGGATTTGATATCCTTTAGCTCGTCCATAAGGGTCTCGTCAATGTGCAGACGACCGGCGGTGTCGAGGATCACGACGTCGTTGCCGTAGTCCTTCGCGCGGCGGATCGCAGCCTTGGCGATTTTGACCGGGTTTTCCTTGCCCATTTCAAAAACCGGAACTCCGGCTTTTCCGCCAACGACCTTTAGCTGGTCGATAGCTGCCGGACGATAGATGTCACAGGCAACAAGCAGAGGATTTCTGCCCTGAGATTTGAGCAGCTTTCCGAGCTTTGCGGTGTGGGTGGTTTTACCCGAGCCCTGCAAGCCGCACATCATGATGACTGTCGGCGGCTTTGAGGCAAATTCGATTCGCGCGTTTTCGCCGCCCATCAAGGCGGTAAGCTCCTCGTCAACTATTTTTACGACCATCTGCGCCGGGGTAAGGCTCTCCATAACGTCCTGACCCACCGCGCGTTCGGTGACGGTGTTGGTGAAGTCCTTGGCAACCTTATAGTTTACGTCCGCTTCGAGAAGTGCGAGGCGGACCTCGCGCATGGCTTCCCTAACGTCGCTTTCGGTAAGCTTGCCCTTGTTTTTAAGTTTTTTAAATGCGTTGCTTAGCTTGTCAGCAAGTCCTTCAAATGCCATAAAAACCTCTTTTTGCACTCCTTGCAATTGATTTAAATAAAGCTTTGTAGGGGCGCACCCATGTGTGCGCCCTAAGACCCGTTGCGCTTACTAGGGCGCACACATGGGTGCGCCCCTACAGAGTTCTTTTTTCAAATTTGCAAACCGTGCTTTATTTTGTATTATCCGCGCTCAGTGACCGCGCTGTGTTTTGTATTCGTTCGGCAAGCTTTTTTGCTTCGCCCTCAGTCGTTTGGCAAATCTGTTCGGCGTCGCTTGCGATTTGCTCCAGACCCTTTTCAAGCTCGTTAAAGCGTTTGAGCATCCCGAGCTTTTGCTCAAATTCATAAAGCTGCTGCTCGCTGCGCTTTATGCTGTCGCGAACGCCCTGTCGTGTGATGCCCGTTTGGTCGGCGATTTCGGACAGTGACAGATCCTCGTTGTAATAAAGCTCAACCGCCTGTCTGCCCGAGGGCTTCAAAAGGCTGCCGTAAAAATCCGACAACAGAGAAATCTCAATGTTTTTTTCCATTTTAACAGCTCCCTGCCTCAGATAGGTGTAAAGTTTTTTTCTTTACACCTATGTGATTATAATATAAGTCGGCAAAAAAGTCAAGTACCTATTGATTTTTTGATTGATTATATTTATCCAATAAGTCGTTCGCTTGTCCGAATAAATTTTCGTTTCTGACAAACGCATCATCTCTGCCGACAAATGACAGCAGAGATTCGTTTCCGCTGCTATCGGTGTACCATATGCTTCCGTCGTTAATGTCATAAGACCACGAAACGACGTTTTCCATAGTGATATCGGGATTGTTATAAAAAGTAAAGGTCTGCGGTTCGTTTAGATAAACCGAAATCAAGATATCGTCGGATCCGGATTTTAGTTCTGCCGCTTGCTTGGGTCCATACTGCGAAATGTTATTGGTAATATCCATTTTCATTTCCAAATACACACTTGCAAAATCAAAATCCTCAATAAGCGTTTTCGCCGAAGCTTTGGCGTCAACTCCTGAGGAAATATCAATATGAGCCAGGTTGTTTTCCAGCTCAGTATCTTCCGGAAGATCGGTGTATTTTTGTAAAAGCTCTTCCTGCAAGCGGTCGCCGTTTGCAATGTATGATACGCCCGCAAGAAACAAACTGCCGACGATAAAGGCTGAAACGATTCCGAGAATACCCTTTTTGATTTGCTTGGTTTTTATCCAATATATGCCCTGCCACAAAAGCGTGCCCGAAACAGCTCCGAGCGAATTGGCGATAATATCATCAATCTCAAAAAATCGTCCGATAAAGATTTGAACGGTCTCGATCAGCACGGAAAACAAAACGGCTATAAGAATAACTTTGAGTGATCTGTGCTTCTTAAAGCGCAGTGCCAACGGCAGCAAAAAGCCGAGTGGAACAAACATAAAAAAGTTCAGCGCGACCATTTGAAACGACGCTCCGACAAACGGGATCTGCACAAAAGATCCGTTCAGGAACGGCTCTGAAAACTGCGGCAAAAAACCACGGCTCGTGAAGAGTATGCCGGTTATTTTCAGAATTGCGCAGGAATACCAGGTCAAAACAAACTCCGAAATATAGCACGGGATAAATTTTGCACAAGGCTTTCGCCTGCCGATCAGCCAAGCGGCTGCAAAAATAATCAAATAGCAAATCAAGGCAACAGGAAAAACATTCTCAAAAATGAATATGCCCTCAATAAAATGTTGTATCATTGTCTTTTCCTTTATTTTTTTCTTTGTATTTTACTACAGAACGGAATAAAAAACAAGCTGTCGGTTTGCCGGATTTTTATGCCGTTAGCTTTGCGTGTGATTTATTTATGTATAGATATATGGCGTTGGGAACAATATAAAAAGCAAAATGATTTAAAGCGTTAAAAAATTAACAATAAAACATACAAATGAAACAGAAATAATAGGGCTGTTTTTGTAATTCTATACAAAATTTTAAAAAACTATAAAAATCTACTATTTTTTACGAGCCAAATCCGAAATTTTGTGGTATAATTAACACAAATTCGTTGTATGTATGGTTGTACTTATATTTTTAGGAAATACCGCATAATTCATATGCGCGGTATTACCTTTAGGGAGTTTTGCAATACGGAACAGATTATTAACATCGACAGAATGGAAAACGCCGTTGCGCTTTTCGGCAGCTTTGACTCAAATATCAAGCTTATCGAGCATGAATTCGGCGTGAAGATAACCTGCCGCGACAGCGAAATGAAAATTGAGGGCGACGCCGAAAACGCTTCAAAGGCGTGCAAGGTGATCGAGAGCCTGCTTCAGTTCATAAACCGCGGCGAGGCGTTGTCGGATCAAAATATCCGCTACTGCATATCGCTTGTCAACGAGGGCAGCGAGGAAAAAATCGAGCAGCTTGCAGGCGACTGCATTTGCATCACCGCCAAGGGAAAGCCCATAAAGCCCAAGACCATCGGTCAAAAGCGCTATTGCTCGGCAATTGCCAAAAACACCGTTACGATCGGCGTGGGACCTGCCGGAACCGGCAAGACCTATCTCGCGGTGGCTATGGCGGTAACGGCGTTCAGGTCAAAGCAGATCAACCGTATTATTCTGACAAGACCCGCGGTTGAGGCAGGCGAAAAGCTCGGTTTCCTTCCCGGCGACCTTCAAAGCAAGGTTGATCCATATCTCAGACCGCTTTATGACGCGTTGTTTGACATGCTGGGCGCGGAAACGTATCAAAAATACGTTGAGAGGGGCAATATCGAGGTCGCGCCTCTGGCGTATATGCGCGGAAGAACTCTTGACGACAGCTTTATTATTCTTGATGAGGCTCAGAACACCACAAGCGAACAAATGAAAATGTTCCTGACAAGGCTTGGCTTTAACTCTAAGATGGTCATAACCGGAGACATAACTCAGATCGACCTTCCCAGAGGCGCGAAAAGCGGACTTAAGGAATGTATGAAGATCCTAAAAAATATTGACGGCATAGGCAACTGTTCCTTTGACGAAAAGGACGTTGTCCGCCACAGACTTGTACAGGATATTATCAAGGCTTACGCCAAATATGAAAACGGAAAAAAATCAGATTAGGAGGACGCTCAAGATGGCAGATAAAATCAGAGTAGTAATCACTAACAAGCAAAAGGCGGTAAAAATCCCGACAGGCATCAGAATGCTAGTGCGCCGTTGCTGCAACGCGGTGCTCCAGCTCGAAAACTTTGAGGGAGCCGCCGAAATCAGCGTAACCTTTACCGACAACAAGGGTATTCGCGAGCTGAACAAGCAATACAGAGACAAGGATATCGAAACAGACGTTTTGTCCTTCCCGATGGGCGAGAACGGTGTTTATGATACCGACAGGGAGACAGGCGCAAAGATTCTGGGAGACGTTGTTATCTCTATGGAAAAGGCAAGAGATCAGGCGGCTCTTTACGGTCACAGCCTGCAAAGAGAGGTTGGCTACCTGACTGCTCACAGCGTTCTTCACCTGCTGGGATATGACCATATTGAAAATATGGACAAGGTGAGAATGAGAGAGAAGGAAGAGTATGTTATGGAGGAGCTGGGACTTCCTGCTTCTTCAAGCTACATAGTTGACAAGGTTTAATCAAAAATAGGGCTGACTCAAAGATACTAAAAGGCTCTTGGAGTCAGCTCTGATTTTTGTTTGGAGTGAATTTATGGATACACAAGCAAAGGGAAAATCGGCGTTTGTCGCGATCGTGGGCAGACCCAACGTTGGCAAAAGCTCAATTTTGAACAGACTTTTGGGACAGAAAATCGCGATCGTTTCCTCAAAGCCTCAAACCACAAGAAACAGAATCACCGGGGTGCTGACTCAGGGCGAATATCAGCTCGTGTTTTTTGATACGCCCGGTATGCACAAGCCCAAAAATTCTCTCGGAAAATATATGGTGCGCTCGGTCAACGAAAGCGTGGGCGGAGTTGACTGCTGTATGCTGGTTGCTGAAGCCGGCAGAGAGCCCGGGGATACCGAGCTTGGGCTGATTGAAAAATTCAAACAGCTTGAGATGCCGGCGATTTTGGCGATCAACAAAATCGATACGCTAAAGGAAAAGGACGAGCTTATGAAGCAGATCCTCAGCTACACTCAGCTTTATGATTTTGAGGCTGTCGTTCCGGTCAGCGCGCAGGACGGAAGCGGACTTGACGAGCTGCTTGACGAGCTGAAAAAGCAGTCGGCTGAAACCGGACATTTTTTTGACGACGACACCTTGACAGACCAGCCCGAAAGGGTTATTGTCGCCGAGATTATCCGCGAAAAGATCCTCCGTCTCTGCGACAAGGAGATACCTCACGGCACGGCGGTTGTGATTGAAAAGATGAAAACGCGTGAAAACGGTATCATTGACATTGACGCAACGATTTTTTGCGAAAGAGAAACTCACAAGCGTATTTTGATCGGCAAAAACGGCTCTATGCTAAAAAAAATCAGCACTTACGCACGTCAGGATATCGAAAGTTTTTTTGACTGCAAGGTGTTTTTGCAGACCTGGATAAAGGTCAAGGAGGACTGGCGCAACCGCGCGCAGCTGCTTCAAAATTTCGGCTTTGACGAAAAGAATTTTGACTGATCGTCAAAGTAATATTGAACCAAATTTTACATTTAATATTTCGTCCGTCATACGCAACAATAAATACCGGACAAGATCCGGAGGTGTTTTGATGGACGAATGGTATATGTGGCAGGTGTTTTTTACCACCGGAAGCGTGCTCGACTACATCCGCTACAAAAGCATACAGGATTCAAAGGATACGGGAGCTGACACCGTAAATCGGGAGGAAACCGATGAAATTCCGAACGGAAGGTCTTATTATCAGGGAACAGAATATCGGTGAAAAGGACAGACTGGTTCACGCGCTGACAAAAACCAACGGCGTTATCCGCGCGTTTGTAAGAGGCGCAAACAATATCAAGAGCCAAAAGTGCGCGGCGACTTCGCTTTTGGCGTATTCAATGCTCACGATATACAAGGGGCGCGACAGCTATGTGATCGGCGAAGCAAGAACGATAAGGCTTTTTTCAAAGCTGAGAAGCGACGTTGTAAAAATGTGCCTTGCGCAGTATTTTTGCGAGCTTGCGCTTACGATCTGCCCAAGAGAGCATAACGCCGATCCTTATCTCAGGCTTACGCTGAATTCGCTTTATCTTTTGGGCGAGGACAAGCGGCCGCCCGATTTGATAAAGCCCTGCTACGAAATGCGGCTTGCAAGCATGGCAGGCTATATGCCGGATTTGCGAATGTGCCGTTCCTGCGGAGAATATTCCGCCGAGACGATGTATTTTCTCCCCCGGGAGGGAATGCTCGAATGTTCAACCTGCAAAGGCAAAAGACCGGAGGGCGCGATAGCGCTGAACGAAAGCTCGCTTACCGCTCTGCGGCACACCATATATGCCGACGACGACAAGCTGTTTTCCTTCGCGCTTTCCGAAAGCGGACTTGCCGCCCTTAACGCGGCGAGCGAAAGCTACATAAAGCATCGTTTTGAAAAGGATTTTAAAACGCTCAGCTTCTACAAAACGATCAACATATAAAATAAAGTTATGAACAGACATTACAAAACACTTGAACTTGACAAAATACTCGAAAGACTGGCGGCTCAAACCTCGCTTGACGGAGCGCGCAAAGCTGCCTTAGAGCTTGAGCCCTGCTATGATTTGAAAAAAGCCCGGCTTCTGCTGAATCAAACCGACGACGCGCTTATGCTGAGCGCAAAGTTCGGCGCGCCCTCCTTTGGCGGCGCGGCAGACTGCGCCTCGAGCCTGAGAAGAGCGCAGGCAGGCGGCTGTCTTTCAACAACGGAGCTTTTGAGGATCGCCCATACCCTGCGGATAATCCGTACGGTCAAGGAGTGGAGGGCTCGCTCGGGCTCGGCAGAAAGCTCGCTGGATATTTATTTCAGCGGACTGGTTTCAAACAAATATCTTGAAGAAAAAATAACCTCGGCGATCATAAGCGAGGACGAAATCTCCGACAAGGCAAGTCCCACCCTGTCCGATATTCGCCGCAAGATACGCACAGCCTCCTCAAAGGCGCGCGAGGCTCTTGACAAAATCATCCACAGCTCGGCATACATAAAATATTTGCAGGAGGCTATTGTTACCCAGCGCGACGGAAGATATGTTGTGCCGGTTCGCGCCGAGTGCCGCAACAATGTTCCGGGCTTGGTTCACGACACCTCCGCGAGCGGACAAACGGTTTTTATTGAGCCAATGGGAGTTGTTCAGGCAAACAACGACATCAAGATTCTCAAGGGCAAGGAGGAGGACGAGATCGAGCGGATCCTCTTTGAATTTTCGGCGGACGCCGGAGGCTATGCCGACGTGATCATCCGAAGCTATTCAAACCTTTGCGAGCTTAACCTGATTTTCGCAAAGGCTGAGCTTGCCTATTCGATGAAGGCGGTTATGCCAACGCTCAACGACAGAGGCGCGGTAAACCTTAAGCAGGCGCGGCATCCGCTGATTGACAAAAGCAAGGTCGTCGCGGTTGATATCCGCCTGGGTACGGATTTTGACACTCTTGTGATAACCGGACCGAATACCGGCGGCAAGACCGTCACGCTCAAAACGCTCGGACTTTTTACGCTTATGGCGATGTGCGGCTTGCTTGTGCCGTGCGGCGAGGGCAGCGAGCTGAGCGTGTTCAGGCGTGTGCTTGTGGATATCGGCGACGAGCAGAGTATCGAGCAGTCGCTTTCGACCTTTTCGGCTCATATGACAAATATAATCCAAATCATAAAGCTTGCAAATTCCGGAACGCTTTGTTTGATTGACGAACTGGGCGCAGGTACAGACCCGGTTGAGGGCGCGGCTTTGGCGATCGCGATACTTGAACGGCTGCGCGAGAAGCACGCGAAAATTGCCTCGACGACCCATTACGCCGAGCTAAAGGAGTTCGCGCTCAGAACGCCCGGAGTAGAAAACGGCTGCTGCGAATTTGACGTCGCTACCCTCAGACCTACCTACAGACTTTTGATCGGAGTTCCCGGCAAGAGCAATGCCTTTGCGATTTCTCAGCGGCTGGGTATGGACGAATCGATCGTAAACCGCGCTCAGGAGCTTGTCTCATCCGAGAACCGCCAGTTTGAGGATGTTGTTCAAAAGCTGGAGCAGCAGCGGCAAAGTCTGGAACGGCAGGTTGAAAACGCCAACCGCCTTACCGCAAAGGCAAACACCGAAAAGCAAAAGGCGGAAAACGAGCTGAAAAGGGCAAAGGCTGACGCGCAGCGCGAAATCGACCGCGCAAAGGAAGAGGCGCAGAGGATCGTCTCGCGCACCCGCGCGCAGGCGGACGCGCTGGTTGAAGAGCTTGAAAAGGCGCGCAGGGAAAAGGAGCTGAGCGCGGAAGCGCGAACAAGGCTTAAGCGCGATATCAATAAAATGGAGGCTCATGCCGATCCGATAAAGCTAAAGGAAACCGAAAACGAGGACTACAAGCTTCCGCGTCCGCTCAAGGTCGGCGACGAGGTTTTGATTTTTGATATCGACAAAAACGCCACGGTTCTTGCTCCTCCCAACAAGGACGGCTTGGTGCTGGTTCAGGCAGGTATAATCAAAACCAGAGTTGACATAAAAAATCTGAGACTGCTCAAAGCAAAGTCCAAGCCGGCACAAAGCCGCTTTCCGTCAACAAGAAATGTCCCTACAAAAATGGACGTTCGTCCCGAGACCGAGATCGACGTTCGCGGCGAGACCGGATTTGACGCGGTGAATATAGTTGACAAGGCGATCGACAACGCTGTGCTTGCCGGAATCGGAAAGCTGACTATAATCCACGGCAAGGGAACCGGAGTTTTGCGCAGAGAAATCAATCAGTATCTGCGCTCTAACAAGGCTGTCAAGTCACACCGTCTCGGAGTTTTCGGAGAGGGCGAGGACGGAGTAACGATCGTTGAGCTGAAATAACGGAGAAGAGTATGAAAAAACAATATTTGGATACAGGAAAAATCGTCGGAACTCACGGGATCCGAGGCGAGGTCAGAATAGACCCTTGGTGCGACAGCCCACAGTTTTTGTGCGCGTTCAAAAAGCTTTATCTTGACGAAAACGGCGAGACCTTTATCGAGGTCAAGTCCCGTCCGCACAAGCACATTGTTTTGGCTAAAATCAAGGGGGTAGACACGATCGAGCAGGCGGAGCGTTTGCGCGGCAAAATCGTTTATATAAACCGCGCCGACATTCAGCTTGATGAGGGAGTGAACTTTGTCCAGGATCTGCTCGGGCTGGAAGTGATTGACAACGACATCGGCAAGGTCTACGGCAAAATCACCGACGTTTTGCGCACCGGAGCAAACGATGTTTACGAGATAACCGACGACAGCGGAAAAAAGTATCTTGCGCCGGTAATTGACGAGGTTATCTGCGAAACAAACGTTGACGGCGGATATATAAAAATCATTCCCATGAAAGGATTATTCGACGATGAGGATTGACATTATTACGCTTTTTCCGGAGATGTTTGCTCCCGTCATGGGAGAAAGCATAATCGGCAGAGCGCAAAAAAGCGGCGCGGTCGAAATCGTCTGTCACCAGCTCCGCGATTATGCCTTTGACAAGCACCGCAGGGTAGACGATACTCCCTATGGCGGCGGAATGGGTATGCTCATGAAGGCGGAACCTATCGCTTTGTGCTTTGAGGATATTTGCGAAAAGCTCGGAGAGCGGCCTCATTTTGTTTATATGTCTCCCCAGGGCAGGACTCTTAATCAGGGCAGACTCAGGGAGCTTGCTGAGCTTGAAAACATTTGTATTCTATGCGGACACTACGAGGGTGTTGACCAGCGGCTTTTGGACGCCTTTATTGACGAAGAAATTTCGATCGGCGACTATGTTCTCACCGGCGGAGAAATCCCGGCTATGGTTTTTGCCGACGCGCTTTGCCGAATGGTGCCCGGAGTCCTCACCAACAACGAGTGCTTTACCGAAGAAAGTCATTTTAACGGTCTGCTCGAATATCCGCAGTATACCAAGCCGTCTGTTTGGAGAGGAGTTGAAGTGCCTGAGGTTCTTCTCAGCGGACACCACGCAAATATTGACAAGTGGCGCAAAGAAAAAGCGTATGAAATCACGCTTTCCAAGCGACCGGATCTGATTGACAAAAGTTCTTAAAATGGCAAAAATATGACGAAATTTGGGTTTGTAATTGACGAAAAGCACAAAAATCATTTCACACATTTGTTATATTGCACAATAAAGGAATTAAAAAAATATCGTCAGGTTGAGTATTAATACGAAATTGAATTATGTTATTGACCTAGGGATAAAAAAAGTTTATAATATATCGTAAGGAAGCCAGTAATGGGTTTAGAAATATTACGTTAGAGAGGGTTTTAAATATGTACGTAAAGGAAGTTTTAGTTCAGAACAAAGCAGGCTTACATGCTCGTCCGGCAACCTTCTTTATTCAGAAGGCTAACGAGTACAGGTCAACAATTTGGGTTGAGAAAGAAGAGCGCAGAGTAAATGCAAAAAGCCTTCTCGGAGTTCTTTCACTCGGCATCATCGGCGGCACAACAATCAAGATCATCGCTGACGGCTCAGACGAGAACGACGCGGTAGAGGGCTTGGTTGCTCTTGTTGAGTCCGGCTTTACAGAGTGATTTCTGCACAATCGCACAATAGGAGTTTCCTATAAAACTAAAATCGGGGCGGATTTTCCGCCCTTTTCTTTTTATCGGAAACCTTTACCGTGTAGGGGCGCACCCGTGTGTGCGCCCTCGGAAACAATGGTTCTTAGGTCGCACACATGGGTGCGACCCTACGGCATTTACTTTAAAGGAACCTCTAATATGAACCTATAAAAAAGGCGGAATCAAAATGAACGAAAGAATCCCTCAGCTAAGAAAAAAAGCAATGGCTTTGCCGCTGCTTCCGGGCGTGTATATAATGCACGGCAAGGGCGGCGAAATAATATATATCGGCAAGGCAAAGGCTCTAAAAAACCGCGTCAGCCAGTATTTTGGTTCTCAAAACAACCACCCCGAAAAGGTGCGGCGGATGGTTGACAACGTTGAGGATTTTGAATATATTATCACCGACAGCGAGTTTGAGGCTTTGATTTTGGAGTGCAGCCTGATCAAGCAGCACACGCCAAAATACAACATTTTGCTAAAGGACGACAAGGGATACAGCTATATTCGGCTGAGCCCCGGCGACTGGAAAAAGCTCAGCTATGCTTTGCAAAAAAACGACGACGGAGCCGAATATATCGGACCTTACAAAAGCAGCTATTATGTAAAAAGCGCGGTAGAGGAAGCGAATAAAATCTTTATGCTTCCTACCTGCAACAGAAGATTTCCGCAGGATTTCAGAAAAGCCCGGCCCTGCCTGAACTACCACATAAAGCAGTGCATGGCTCCATGCACGGGCAGAGTAAAGCTAAAGGATTATCAGGAAAGCGTCGCTCAGGCTCTGGAATTCCTGAAGGGCGGCTCCACCGCCTCGATACGCAAGCTTACGGAACAAATGGAAGAAGCCGCGGAAAACCTGGAATTTGAGCGCGCAGCACGAATCCGTGATAAGATCGCCGCAGTAAAAAAAATGAGCGACAAACAAAAGGTTGTCGCAAACAAGGTGCTCGACGAGGATGTTATTGCCGGCTTTTCCGACAACGGCAGAACCTGCTATCAGGTGTTTCGCTTCGAGGGCGGCAGGCTGTTTGACCGCGAGAGCTTTGTTTTTGACAGCGGTGACAGCGAGACCGACGCCGAGGAGTTTTTGCTTCGCTACTATACATTGAGAACCGATATACCCAAAAATATTGCTCTGGACAAAGCCTTTGACGGAATAGAAGAATTTTCTCACTGGCTCTCGGAAAAGCGCGGAAACAAGGTTAATGTCACCGTGCCTCAGCGCGGTGAGCAGGCTCAGCTTGTGTCGATGTGCCGCTCCAACGCCGCCGAAGCCCTTGCTCAGCAAAAGGGCGCGACAGTTCGCGAATTTAGTGTGCTTGAAGAGCTGCGTGAGCTTTTGGGGCTCGAAAAGCTGCCCGAATATATTGAGAGCTACGATATTTCAAATCTTGCCGGAACCGAAAACGTTGCCGGAATGATAGTTTACAAAAACGGAAAGCCGCTAAAATCCGCATACAAAAAATTCAAAATCAAGGGCTTTGAGGGTCAGGACGACTACGCTTCAATGGCAGAGGTGCTCACACGCCGTTTTGAGGAATATTATAATGCTGAAAATTCCGAAGAGGGCTTTGGCAGACTGCCGGACCTGATTTTGCTCGACGGCGGCAAGGGACAGGTCGCGGCGGTTAGGCAAGTGCTCGAAAAAATGAATATAAGCGTTCCGCTGTTTGGCATGGTCAAGGACGACAAGCACCGCACCCGCGCCGTTACAGGCGACGGAGGTGAAATCGCAATTAACTCACGCCGTTCGGTTTTTACTTTTCTGAGCAAAATGCAGGACGAGGTTCACCGCTTTGCAATAGGTTACCACCACAGTCGCCGCAGCAAAAACACATTTCGCAGTTCGCTTACCGAAATTGAAGGTATAGGCGAGGTAAGAGCAAGAGCGTTGCTTAAATATTTTCGTACAATAGAGAATATTTCAAAAGCGGACATGGAAGAGTTAAAGTCCGCTCCCAAAATGACAGCCGACTCAGCTCTTGCCGTGTACAGATATTTTAATCCGAAACCGGAGGAAAAATAGAAAAACAAACCGTATTTATTGCTTGATGTTGAAAAAATAAGCTGTTTGTGAATTTTATTATAAAATATTGTTGTAAAAAGCTATTATTTGTGTTACAATAATAGAAAACGCCGATTGCGGCGAGTTACGCTGAGGTTTTTATGAGAGTTATAACAGGCTGCGCAAGGGGCAGACGGCTTGAAGCCCTTGAGGGTGAGGATGTAAGACCCACAACGGACAGAATCAAGGAAGCGGTTTTTTCAATAATACAATTTGAAACCGAGGGCAGGACATTTTTGGATTTGTTTGCCGGCTCCGGTCAAATGGGAATCGAAGCATTAAGCCGGGGCGCAAAGGAAGCGTGCTTTGTAGACTGCTCCAAAAAATCTGTTGAAATTGTGAAGCGTAACCTAAAAACGACTCATCTTGAAGAAAAAGCGAAGGTGCTTTTAATGGATTTTCGCAGCTTTCTTTCAATGAGCCGCCAACGCTTTGACATTGTCTTTGCGGATCCGCCATACAAAACAGGCATATTGCAGGAGGCAATGGAATTAATTCCGGAAGTTATGAACGAAACGGGAATTATTATCACAGAAAATCCGCTTGACGAAGAAATTTTGTCGAATTACGGCGATTTTGTACTTGACAGACAGTATCGCTATGGTAAAATAAAAATATGCACTTTCAGACATAAGGATTTTGCAAGATGAAAAAAACTGTAATCTGTCCGGGCAGCTTCGATCCCGTAACGCTCGGACATCTTGATATTATCACGCGAGCGGCAAACATGTTTGACAAGGTGGTTGTCGCAGTGCTGGTGAACTCCGGCAAAACTCCAAGCTTTTCAACTCAGGAGAGAATCGAGCTTCTCAGCGAAAGTCTTAATAATCTGAAAAACGTTGAGATCACAAGCTTTGACGGACTGCTGGCGGATTATTGCCGCGAGCACGGAATTGACGCTATTGTAAAGGGGCTTAGAGCGGTTTCGGATTTTGACTACGAGTTCCAGATGGCGATTACAAACAAAAAGCTAAACCCAAGTCTTGAGACTATCTTTTTGACCGCCGACGCTGACTCGATGTATTTGAGTTCGAGCATGGTTAGAGAGGTTTGCAAAATGGGCGGCGACATCAGCAATTTTGTACCTGCCTGTGTTCACGACAGAATTGTGGAAAAAATCAAAAACAAAAAAACCGGTGTTATTTGATATTTTTATTTGCTTTTGGCAACACTGCATTATGTTCAGCGCACGCCTGAATCATGCAGTAATGCCTATAATTAACAGGACATAAGGAGTGGAAAAAATGAAAGTTGACGATTTAATCTTACAGCTTCAGGACGTTATTAACAATGCAAAGTCGGTTCCTCTTTCGGGCGGAAAGGTTATGGTAAGCAGCGACGAGGTTTATGACATCATAGACCAGATCCAGGATTCTATGCCTGCCGAGGTCAGACAGGCAAAAAACATTGTAGCTGACAGAAAGCAGATTCTTGCCGAGGCTAACCGCGAAAGCGAGAGCATTATCCGTGCCGCGGAGGAACGCAAAAAGGTTATGCTTAACCAAAATGAAATTGTTAGAGAGGCTCAGTCAAAGGCTAAGGACATTATAGAGGACGCAAAGCAAAAGTCAGCTGAAATCCGCAAAGCAACCAACGTTTATGTTGAAAGCATAATCAAACGCACAGAAGAAAGTCTTAGCACCCAGCTGGCAGAAATCAAAAAAACAAGAGCAAATCTTGCTAACTCACAAAAAGGCAATTTAGCTTAAACGGCAGACAACAAATTAAAAAAACAAACCGGCACCGTAATTTTCGGTGTCGTTTTTTTATAGAAAACTGCTTGAAAACGTCTTTGAATACCGTTATTGTTATCAGCGCAGTTCGGATATTCGGGATAGAGTGCTCATGCTGAAGAATTTATAAACTGCAAATCAGCCGCTTGCCTGAATTTTGATACTGTGTTCCGGCGGCAGTATTCATTTGTAACAAATATTTGGTTTTGTAATAGTATGTAATGTAAACGAAAGGAGGTAAACAATATGGGCAACTTTTTTGGTAACGGAAACTGCTGCTGGATCATCATCCTTATCCTCGTTCTCAGCTGCTGCGGCGGCTGCGGCGGTTGCGGCAACAACGACAACAACGGCTGTGGCTGCGGCTGCTAATTCAGGCTGAAATTTTGGTCTGAATGTCCGCCTTCGTTCCGAAATTACAGGGTACGGAGGCGGACCTTTCCGCTGTTCAGTGCTTCCTATACATATTATATGCATGATAGAACAGTGATTTTTGTTGATTATTATTCTTGAAAAAGGTAACGGTAATATTGTAATATATTATGGAAACAAAGGCGATTCCAAATAATTCGGTGGTGCGAATCGCAAAATTAAGAAAAGTCGTGCGCCGCAAACCGTGCGTGATTGTCTAAAAATGGATGTGATTATTTGGCAAAAATAAAATACCTTGCCGCAAGAATAATGCAGCTTGATTATAAAAATATGATAAAGGTAGCCCGTGAGGTTTCAAAAAAATCGAACAAGTCATTTTTTTCTACCTTTAGCGATATGATCCACTGCGGAATAAAGTTTCAGGCAGGCTATTATGATTATCAGGAGTTTGAGTTCTATAACCTTACCGAGGAGCAGCGCGCAACGTACCTGACAAGAGGCAAGAACAACGCGATTATCAAGAAATACAACGACAAGGATTATATGTATATCTTTGACGACAAGTTCGAGTTCAACAAAAGATTCGCAGATTTTCTCAACCGTGACTGGCTTGACGTTGACTCCTGCACATTTGAGGAGTTTGAAAGATTTCTTGCCAAAAATCCCAAAATTATCGCAAAGCCTGCCGACGGAGTAGGCGGAGTAGGCGTTGAGAAATACGATTCAGCGGATTTTGACAACGCACGCGAGCTGTACAGCACAATAAAGGAAAAGAAGCAAAACCTTGTTGAAGCCTTTATCGTTCAGCATCCGGATTTGAACGTGCTTTATCCAAACTCGGTCAACACAATGAGAATGTTTACCTTTTGCAGGGACGGAAAGGGCTGTTTTTTGCAGGCTATTCTAAAAATCGGCAATGGTGGAGTTGTAGACAATTTTTCAAGCGGCGGAATGTATACCTTCACCGACGACAACGGCATTGTGACGGTACCTGCAATTGACAAAAACGATATACTGCACGAAACCCACCCAATCACCGGAACTAAGATTGTGGGTTTCAGGGTTCCGATGTTTGACGAAGCGGTAAAGCTTGTGTGCCGCGCGGCAGAGGTGATCCCGCAGATCGGCTATGTGGGATGGGATGTTGGAATCAGCGAAAACGGTCCCGTAATCATCGAAGGAAATTCATATCCGGGAGTTTTTCAAAAGCGCGCAAGCCTGAGCGAAAACAAAACCGGAATTATCCCAAAATACAGGCAGTATATGGACATATAATAATATAATCAGAGATTTTCTAATGATAAATGTAATAACCGGGCAAACCTTTTTGGGCTGCCCGGTCTTTTTCTAATTATTTACCGCAACGTACGTTACTGTACAATAGTATTATTCTTCGATCATATGCTGACCGGTCCTGCCGGCAGCGTATGAGAAGTTTGCAAGATACATCTGAATGCCGGTTACGTCAAATATTGAAACATCTCCGTCACCGTCAACATCCGCGATCATCTTCTGTTCGGGTGAAAGCTCGCTGAATTCCGCAAGATACATCTGAATTGCCGTTGCATCGGAAATAGTGATCAAGCCGTCACCGTCAACGTCACCATAGATAGGACCTGATACAACAGGCTCTGCTTCGATTGTGATTACCGCGCCTTCCTTTGTATCCTTGTTGAAGTTTGTGAGGTCAAGTTTAACCGTAACGTTTGATTCCTCTTCAAGATCAAATTTAAGATTTTGACCGTTAAAGGTTGCGTTCATCGGAGCGTTCAGTGTAGCTGCTTCGTTTTCTCCAAGACCCCAGTTTGCGTTCCAGTTGCCGTTAGCAGCAATCTTGAACTCATAACCCATTTCTTCGGGGAGGTTGTTAAAGGTGATTGAATAAACGTCGCCGTTCTGCTCCATAAGATTTTCGTCTGCTGCCGGATCCCATGAGATTCCGTTGAGCCAGTTGCCCTTGCTTTCGTCGGCTGCGCCAACGATTCTTACGCTCTTGATAACGAGCTCGAAGGGTGAAATAACGCCGTCGCCCGAAACTGTAACCTTATCAGTTGCAGGCTCGTAAGTAACTGTAACGTCAGTAGCTTTTTCTACTGAGAATGAAATATTCTGACCGTTCTCGTCGCCGATCCATCTCTGGCTGTCGCCGATGTTCTCAACAACCTTGAACTGCATTTCCTGATCTACTTTGTCAAAGCCATTAACTGTGAATGTGTAAACGTCGCCGTCCTTTGTCATAACATTGCCTGATTCGGGCTTGCCGTTCCAGTTTGATCCGAGGAAATCCTCAGAACCGGCTACAACAAATACAGGTTCGGGAGCAGGCTCTGTTACAGGTTCAGTTGTGGGCTCGGGAACTGTTGTAGGTTCAGCTGTTGTTGGCTCAACAGTTGTAGGAGCAGCTGTTGT
>CAJODI010000007.1 GCA_905233145.1 uncultured Ruminococcus sp.
TTTAATGTCGTTTTCTTGCTGTTGAAATGTGATGATATTTTACAAGTCTTTATCTGTTACTTATGCTGAGAGGCTGCCGCATCATTTTGCGACAGCCCCGAAAAAAGAAATCGGTTTTGATTGAAGGGGCAAACCAATACGCGAAACGTTTTTATTTGTTTTATACATTAATATATATTGCTTATCGCTATGGTCGGTTTAAAAATTAAAAAAGGTTATCATAGTAATTGTATTTAAAGAAAGCCGGTATTAATGGAGCGATGATTAAATCAAACCTGAGGAGAATCTTAATAACCGGTGTTGCCTTAAAATTCCACGCCGATTCTTCCCTTGATTCCGCGATCATAGGGGTGTTTGATTTTTTTGAACTCGGTAACGTAATCAGCGGCATCTATGAATCTTTGCGGCGGATTGTGGCCTGTCATTATAATTTCAAGGCTTATCGGCGCGTTGGCGATGAACTCAAACACCTGGGTCTCGCTGATCATTCCGGCACCGATCACATCAAAGATTTCGTCAAGAACGATCATATCGTAACGCTCTGACAATGCCGTGGTTGCGCCGCGCTCGAACATTCCCTTAAAGAGCACCGACGCCTGCTGCTTTTCCGAGTCGGTCATGTCATAGGTGAAATTCAGCTCCAGCGGGCATGTGGTGATCGTTACGTTTTCGGTGTGATGCAGTACGTGTCTTTCGCCCGAAAATTCGGTTTTTAAAAACTGAAGGAACATAACCTTCATCTTGCTTCCTGCCGCGCGAACCGCGATTCCGATTGCCGCAGTGGTCTTTCCCTTTCCGTCGCCGTAATATACATGTAGCATGAGCTTCACCTCGTTAATATATTTGCAAAGATATTATAACTCTAAACGAACAATTTTACAATATTAGCAATTTACACAAAATTTCAGAAATAAATTTGAGAAATTTCTCTATGACCGGATTTTGCATAAAGGCTTGAAAAAACGCTGTTTTTAATGTATAATACAGGTTGTGTGACTGCACAAGATATGCGATGAAGCGGGAGGTTGCGGCATTTATGCCGGTTTTTCCGTGGAGTATGTCCGATTTTAAACCGGGCGATTATACCGATTTTCGGTATCAAATTGAAACATGAGTCAAGCTGCGGCTATAGGGTTGCTTAGCCACATCTGCGCTCAAACGCTTTCAGAACGTCCCGATATATTCTATCGGGTTTTTTAATGCAGGGTGAGGAAACACCCGGCTGAGTTTTAAAAAGTTTTGAAGCAACGCCCGCCTATCAAATGCGCTGATGTCAAGGCGCGAAAACGCACCGGCAACGGCGTGAAAATTTTTAAGGAGGCGACGATAATGGCAGTCAAGGAAAAGATTAGAATAAGATTAAAGGGTTATGATCACCAGCTGGTTGATCAGTCCGCCGAGAGAATTGTTGCGACAGCAAAGCGCACAGGCGCAAGGGTTTCGGGTCCTGTTCCGCTCCCCACAGAAAAGCAGATCGTTACAATTCTTCGTGCTGTTCACAAGTATAAGGACAGCCGTGAGCAGTTTGAGATCAGAACTCACAAGCGTCTTATCGACATCTTAAGACCGTCAAACAAGACAGTCGAGGCTCTTATGAGCTTAGAGCTCCCTGCCGGCGTTGATATTGAGATCAAGCTTTAATTGTCACTGAAGGCTGATCAAAATATACCAACCTACAAGCAGACAGGGTCATGTTGGCACAGCCAACCAATAACCTATAAGGAGGATACATTTAATGCAAAAGGCAATCATCGGCAAGAAAATCGGTATGACACAGATTTTCGATGAAAAGGGAAGAATGATTCCCGTAACTGTTGTTGAGGCAGGCCCTTGCGTGGTTACAGCCAAGAAAACAGTTGAAAACGACGGCTACGCATCAGTTCAGCTCGGCTTTGGTGACATGAAGCCGCACAAGGTCAACAAGCCCATGAAGGGATTTTTTGACAAGGCAGGCGTAGCACCCAAGAAAACTCTCAAGGAGTTCCGCTTTGACGATACAGACGCTTACAATGTAGGCGACCTCGTTAAGGCAGACGTGTTCACCCCCGGAGACAAGATTGACGTTACCGGCAAGAGCAAGGGTAAGGGAACCGCAGGCGTTATCAAGAGATGGAACTTCCATCGTCTCAAGGAAAGCCACGGTACCGGTCCGTGCGTTCGTCACGGCGGCTCAATCGGCGCGTGCTCGTCACCATCCAGAGTATGGAAGGGCAAGAAGATGGCGGGTCACCTCGGCGCAGAGAGGGTAACAGTTCAGAACCTCACGGTCGTAAAGGTTGACGCAGAAAACAACCTTATTGCCGTAAAGGGCGCTGTTCCCGGTCCAAACAAAGGAATCGTTGTTCTCAAAGATTCCGTTAAGGCTTAAGGAAGGGGGATTATAAATGCCAAGTTTATCAGTAGTAGATATGGAAGGCAAGAAGGTCGGCACAGTTGACCTGAGCGATTCCGTATTCGGTATTGAGCCTAACGCCGCTGTAATGCATATGATGGTTGTAAACTATCTTGCAGCTCAGCGTCAGGGCACACAGTCCGCTCTCACAAGATCAGAGGTTTCCGGCGGCGGCAAAAAGCCGTGGAGACAAAAGGGCACCGGCCGCGCAAGACAGGGCTCAACACGTGCTCCGCAGTGGACTCACGGCGGTATCGTTTTTGCTCCCAAGCCAAGAGATTACAGATTCTCTGTAAATAAGAAGGTAAGAAGACTTGCTCTCAAGTCTGCGCTTTCCTCAAAGGCTCAGGAGAACCAGATCGTTGTTGTTGATTCAATAGCAATGGACGAATACAAAACAAAGAAAATTGTTGCAATGCTCAAGGCCGTTGAGGTTGACAAAAAGGCTCTAATTGTTTTGCCTGAGGTTGACAGCAAGGTTATTAAATCCGCTAACAACATCCCGGGTGTAAAGACCGCTCAGGTAAACACCCTTAATGTATATGACATCCTCAACGCAGACAAGCTTGTTATCGTTAAGGACGCTGTTAGCAAGATCGAGGAGGTATACGCATGATTGCACATGATATCGTAATCCGCCCGATTATTACTGAGAAAAGTATGCTCGGCGCAGTTAATAAGGTATATACCTTCGAGGTTGCAAAGACAGCCAACAAGATTGAAATCGCCAAAGCTTGCGAGGAAATCTTCAAGGTAAAGGTTGCAAAGGTAAACACAATCAGTGTACGCGGCAAGTTCCGCCGTCAGGGCAGAAACAACGGCGGCTACACAAGAAGCTGGAAGAAAGCGATCGTTACTCTTGCAGAGGACAGCAAGCCTATCGAATTTTTTGAAGGCATGATGTAAGTTCGGATTGAACGAACACTCGGAAATTCGGACAGAAGTTATGGGATAACGCCATTATCCCGCAAAACCATCATGAGGAGGAAAACTAAATGGCAATTAAAGTTTATAAGCCGACTATTAACTCAAGAAGAAATATGTCGGTTACAGATTATTCGGTTCTGTCAAAGGTTGACCCCGAGAAAAGTCTGCTTGCTCCCCTTAACAAAAAGTCAGGACGCAACAGCTACGGCAGAATCACCGTTCGCCACAGAGGCGGCGGAAACCGCAGAAAATATCGTATCATCGACTTCAAGCGCAACAAGTTTGATGTTGAGGCTACAGTAAAAACCCTTGAGTATGATCCTAACCGTTCGGCATTCATCGCTCTTATCGAGTACACCGACGGCGAAAAGGCGTACATCCTCGCTCCCGAGGGACTCAAGGTAGGCGACAAGGTTATTTCCGGCGAGAACGCAGATATCAAGCCCGGCAACGCACTTCCGCTGACAGCTATCCCGGTTGGTACATTCGTACACAACGTTGAGCTTTATCCCGGCAGAGGCGCACAGCTTGCGCGTTCGGCAGGTAACATGGCTCAGCTTATGGCGAGAGAAAACGGCTACGCTCTTCTCAGACTTCCTTCAAGTGAGCTGAGAAACGTTCCCGAAAGCTGTATGGCAACAATCGGTCAGGTTTCAAACCCCGACCACTTTAACGTGAAAATCGGTAAGGCGGGACGTAAAAGAAATATGGGCTGGCGTCCGACTGTCCGCGGTTCTGTTATGAACCCGAACGACCACCCCCACGGCGGTGGTGAGGGTAAATCACCTGTCGGCCGTCCCGGACCTGTTACCCCATGGGGTAAGCCCGCTCTTGGTTACAAGACTCGCAAGAACAACAAGAGCAGCGATAAGCTCATCGTTCGCAGAAGAAACGGTAAGTAAGGCAGAAAGGAGCTTAAATAATGAGTAGAAGTACTAAAAAAGGCCCTTTTGTGCAGCCTGTTCTGATGAAAAGGGTTCTTGAAATGAACGAAAAGGGAGAAAAGAGAATTCTTAAGACTTGGTCAAGAAGCTCAACGATCTTCCCTGAGTTCGTAGGTCACACATTCGCCGTTCACGACGGCCGCAAGCACGTTCCGGTATATGTAACAGAGGATATGGTTGGACACAAGCTCGGTGAGTTTGCTCCGACAAGAACCTTCAAGGGTCACGCCGGTTCAAAGACAAGCAAATAAGCGGAAGGAGAGTATTGCAAATGGAAGCTAAGGCAATTGCGAAATTTGTTCGTATTTCACCGCGCAAGGTCGGAGTTGTTCTTGATCTCGTAAGAGGCAAGGATGTCACCTACGCGGAGGCTGTTCTCAAGCACACTCCCAAGGCCGCTTGCGAGCCGCTTTTGAAGCTGCTCAAGTCAGCTATGGCAAATGCCGAGAACAACCATGATATGGATGTATCCAAGCTCTACATTGCTCAGTGCAATGCTACAGCAGGCCCCATCCTTAAAAGAATTCGTCCGAGAGCACAGGGCAGAGCGTTCAGAATCAACAAGAGAACATCTCACATTACCCTCGTTCTCAAGGAAAAAGAAGACTAAGGGGAGGTTAAATTATGGGACAGAAAGTTAATCCACACGGTCTTCGTGTTGGCGTAATCAAGGACTGGGATTCCCGTTGGTTTGCGGGCAAAAAGGACTTTGGCGCAACTTTGGTTGAGGACTATAACCTCCGTAAGACGCTCAAGGCTCAGCTCTACAACTTTGGTATCTCAAAAATTGAAATAGAAAGAGACGGCAAAAGAGTTAGAATCAGCATCCACTGCGCAAAGCCCGGTCTTGTAATCGGTAAGGGCGGCTCTGAAATCGAGAAGCTCAAGGCTCAGTGCGAAAAAATGCTTAACAAGCCCGTTGCCATCAACATTGTAGAAGTAAAGGCTCCCGAGCTTGACGCTCAGCTTGTTGCAGAGAATATCGCAGCTCAGCTCGAGAAGAGAATTTCCTTCCGCCGCGCTATGAAGCAGTCAATCGGCAACGCAATGCGCCGCGGTGCAAAGGGTATCAAGATTATGTGCTCAGGTCGTCTCGGCGGCGCTGAAATCGCTCGTTCGGAGCAGTATCATGAGGGCACAATTCCGCTTCAGACGCTTCGTGCGGATATCGACTACGGCTTTGCCGAGGCAAACACAACCTATGGTAAGGTTGGCGTAAAGGTATGGCTGTACAAGGGCGAGGTTCTTAACGAGGTTAAGTCCAGAAGGCCCCGCAGAGAAGGAGGCAGAAAAAATGTTAATGCCTAAAAGAGTTAAATACAGAAGAGTTCACAGAGGTCGCATGACCGGCAAGGCTCTTCGCGGTAATAAGGTTACCTACGGTGAGTACGGTCTCCAGGCAACAGAGCCCTGTTGGATCACTTCAAATCAGATCGAGGCTGCCCGTGTCGCTATGACTCGTTACTGCAAGCGTTTCGGTAAGGTTTGGATCAAGATTTTTCCTGATAAGCCCGTTACGGCAAGACCTGCCGAAACTCGAATGGGTAAAGGTAAAGGTAACCCAGAGTATTGGGTAGCAGTTGTTAAGCCCGGCAGAGTTATGTTTGAGCTTGCCGGAGTTGACGAGGCAACCGCAAGAGAGGCTCTTCGCCTTGCTGCCAACAAGCTCCCAATCAAGTGCAAGTTTGTTAAAAAAGAGGAGGGTGAGCAGTAATGAAAGCATCAGAACTCAGAGAAATGACAGTTGAAGAGCTTCAGACAAAGCTCACAGAACTCAAGGAAGAGTTGTTTAATCTTCGTTTCCAGCTTGCTGTTAATCAGCTCGAAAACTCATCCAGAATCGGCTCCGTTAAGAAGGACATCGCGAGAGTTTCAACAATTCTCCGTCAGATGGAACTCAACGGTGAGGCTTAAGAGAGGAGGACTTAACAGTGAGTGAAAGAAATATGAGAAAGACCGTTGTCGGCAAGGTTGTCAGCGACAAGATGGACAAAACAATTGTTGTTGCGGTTGAAGACAGCGTAAAGCATAAGCTTTATAACAAGATTGTTAAGCGTACAGTTCGTTTTAAGGCGCACGACGAGAACAACGAGTGCGGCAAGGGCGATCGCGTAAAGATTATGGAGACCCGTCCTCTTTCTAAGGATAAAAGATGGAGACTCGTCGAGATTATTGAGAAAGCTAAATAAGTTTAGCGGCTTTGAGAAAAGGAGGAATACACTGTGATTCAGCAGCAAACCATCCTCAAGGTTGCCGACAACACCGGCGCAAAGGAACTTATGTGCATTCGTGTACTCGGCGGTACCAGAAGGAGATATGCCAATATTGGCGATATTATCGTTGCTTCGGTTAAAAAAGCAGCACCCGGCGGTGTTGTTAAAAAGGGCGACGTTGTAAGAGCTGTAGTCGTTCGCTCCGCAAAGGGCGTTCGCCGTGAGGACGGAACCTATATCCGTTTTGACGAAAACGCAGCTGTAATTATAAAGGAAGATAAGAATCCGAGAGGAACACGTATCTTCGGACCGGTAGCCAGAGAGCTTCGTGATAAGGACTTTATGAAGATTCTCTCTCTTGCTCCCGAAGTACTTTAATGGAGGTGTCACAATATGAGTAAGGTTCATGTAAAAACAGGCGACACCGTTATCGTTATCAGCGGTAAGGACAAGGGCAAAAAGGGTCAGGTTCTGGCTGTAAGCCCCAAGGAAGGCAAGGTTATCGTTGAAAAAGCAAACATGGTAACCAAGCACATCAAGCCCAGAAAAATGGGCGAGCAGGGCGGCATCGTAAAGGCCGAGGGCGCAATGTACGCTTCTAAGGTTCAGGTAGTTTGCCCCCGCTGCAAAAAGCCAACAAGAGTCAGCCACAAGCTTTATGAGGACGGCTCAAAGGGCAGAATTTGCGCTAAATGCGGCGAAGCGCTTTAAGGAGGATTTAAGATATGGCAAGACTTAAAGAATATTATTCAAAAGAAGTTGCACCTGCTCTTATGTCAAAGTTCTCCTATAAGAGCGTGATGCAGATCCCTAAGCTTGACAAAATAGTAGTTAATGTCGGCGCGGGCGAGGCAAGAGAAAATTCAAAGGCAATTGACGCTATCTGCAAAGACCTTGCGCAGATCACAGGTCAAAAGCCGCTTGTTTGTAAGGCAAGAAAGTCTGTAGCTAACTTTAAGCTCAGAGAGGGAATGCCGATTGGCTGTAAGGTTACTCTCAGAGGCGAGAGAATGTATGAATTCCTTGACAGATTTTTCAACGTTGCACTCCCAAGAGTTCGTGACTTCAGAGGCATCAACCCCGATTCCTTTGACGGACGCGGAAACTACAATATGGGTCTCAAGGAACAGCTTATTTTCCCTGAGATCGACTATGATAAAATCGACAAGGTTCGCGGCATGGACATTTGCTTTGTTACAACCGCGAAAACAGACGAAGAGGCTCGCGAGCTCCTTAAGCTTATGGGCGCGCCGTTTTCAAAGTAAGGAGGGATTGTTGTGGCTAAAACTGCGATGAAAGTTAAGCAGCAGAGAAAGCAGAAGTTCTCTACAAGAGAGTATTCAAGATGTAATATCTGTGGTAGACCACACGCCTACCTTCGCAAGTATGGTATTTGTCGTATTTGCTTCCGTGAGCTCGCTTACAAGGGCGAAATTCCGGGCGTAAAGAAAGCAAGCTGGTAAGATAGGAGGAAAAAGGTAATGCAGATTACAGATACAATTGCTGATTTACTTACAAGAATCCGTAACGCAAATTCAGCTAAACACGATTCTGTTGAGATTCCCGCTTCTAACCTCAAGAAGGCTATCTGCCAGATTCTTGTGGACGAGGGCTACATCAGGAATTTCACGGTTATCGAGGACGGCAAGCAGGGCGTAATCAAGGTTACACTCAAGTATCTTGAGGGCAAGACTCCTGTTATTACAGGACTTCGCCGTGTTTCAAAGCCGGGTCTCAGAATTTACAGCAATGCAGAAGATATGCCAAAGGTAATGAAAGGCCTTGGTGTTGCAATCATTTCAACATCCAAGGGCGTTATGACTGACCGCGAGGCTCGCAAGCAGCACATCGGCGGTGAAGTTCTCGCTTACATTTGGTAAGAGGAGGTGCGATAATGTCTCGAATTGGAAGAAAACCTATAAATATTCCCGCCGGGGTTGACGTTAAAGTGGACAACGGCGTTATAACTGTCAAGGGTCCCAAGGGCACACTGGATTTTGCTTATAACCATAACATGACAGTTGAAATCAAGGACGGCTCAATTGAAGTTACACGTCCTAACGACGCAAAAGAAAACCGCTCGCTTCACGGCCTGACAAGGACGCTTATCAACAATATGGTTGTGGGTGTTACTGACGGCTATAAAAAGGAGCTTGAGGTAAACGGTGTTGGTTACCGTGTTCAAAAGCAGGGCAACAAATGCGTTATGAACCTGGGTTACTCACATCAGGTTATCGTTGAGGATACAGACGACATCAAGATTGAAGTTCCCGATCCCAACAAAATCGTTATCGTCGGCATTGACAAGCAAAAGGTAGGTCAGTTTGCTGCCGAGATAAGAGAAAAGCGTCCGCCAGAGCCATATAAGGGCAAGGGTATTAAATACGCTGACGAAGTTATCCGCCGCAAGGAAGGCAAGGCCGGTAAGGGCAAATAATTAAGGAGTGAAAAGAAATGGTAAGCAGACCAGATACAAAAAAGGCTCGTGCTAAACGACACAAGAGAGTCCGCGCCAAGATCAGCGGAACAGCTTCTTGTCCGCGTTTGTGCGTATTCCGCTCCAGAAGTAACATCTACGCTCAGATCATTGACGACGTTCAGGGTGTTACACTTGCTCAGGCTTCCAGCCTTGACAAGTCCATTACAGGAAACGGCGGAAACAAGGAAGCAGCAAAGGCTGTAGGCAAGCTCGTTGCCGAGCGCGCTAAAGAGAAGAACATCGTTGACGTTGTTTTCGACAGAGGCGGTAACATTTATCACGGCCGTGTTAAGGAATTGGCCGAAGGCGCCCGTGAGGGCGGCCTCAATTTCTAAGGAAGAGGAGGAATAACTTTGGCTAATAAAGTAGAAGTAACCGGAGAATTAAAAGAAAGAGTTGTTACTATTAACCGTGTATCAAAAACGGTTAAGGGCGGCCGTATTTTCAAATTCGCGGCTCTTGTTGTTGTCGGTGACGGAAACGGAACAGTCGGCTTTGGCATAGGCAAAGCAGGCGAGGTTCCCGACGCTATCCGCAAGGGCATTGAGGACGCAAAGAAGAATCTTATGAAGGTTGCTCTCAGAGGAACAACAATTCCTCACGAGATTATCGGCGAGTACGGTGCAGGCAGAGTTCTTATGAAGCCCGCCGCACCCGGTACCGGCGTTATCGCGGGCGGTCCTGTTCGTGCGGTCGTTGAGGCAGTAGGCATCAAGGACATCAGAACAAAGGCTCTCCGTTCAAACAACCCCTGCAACGTTGTAAGAGCAACTCTTGCAGGTCTCGGCGCGCTTAGAACCGCCGAAGAGGTTGCTGCAATCCGCGGCAAATCCGTTAAGGAAATTTTATAATAAGGGAGGTTGCAGATTATGACAATTAAGTTAGTAAAGAGCCTTATCGGCTCCAAAAAAGATCAGATTGCAACCGCTCACGCACTTGGTCTGAGAAAAATCGGCGATACAACTACACAGCCTGACAACCCTCAGACAAAGGGCAAGGTAGCAAAAATTATCCACCTCATAGAGGTTAGTGAAGCGTAAGCAAGGAGGTGCGAACTTATGAAGTTACATGAACTTTCACCGGTTGAGGGCTCAGTTAAGAGATCCAAGAGAATCGGCAGAGGTCACGGCTCCGGTTGGGGAAAGACCTCGGGCAAAGGCCAGAAGGGTCAGAAGTCCCGTTCAGGCGGCAGCATCCGTCCCGGCTTTGAAGGCGGTCAGATGCCTTTACAGCGTCGTATACCAAAGAGAGGTTTCAACAATATCTTTGCTAAAAATACAGTTGCAATTAACCTCAGCACACTGAACAGAAAGTTTAACGACGGAGATACAGTTGATATCGAGGCTCTCAAGAGTGCCGGCGTTGTTAAGAACGGTTTCGATGCCGTAAAGGTTCTCGGCAACGGCAAACTCGACAAGAAGCTTACAGTTAAGGTTTCTGCTTTTTCCGAATCTGCAAAGGCTGCAATTGAGGCAGCAGGCGGAAAGACAGAGGTGATCTAAGTGTTTAAAACGATTAGAAACGCCTGGTCGATTCCCGATTTGAGAAAAAAGCTCTTATTTACACTTTTAATCATTATTGTATTTAGAATCGGTTCGGTTATCCCTGTTCCTTTTCTGGATCAAAACGCTCTGGCAGAGGCAATGAAGCTTATCACAGATACCCAGGATTCAAGCAACATGCTTGCTTATCTTAACACTTTGTCGGGCGGCGCGTTTTCAAACGCAACACTTTTTGCAATGGGTATCACCCCATACATCAACAGCTCCATCATCATTCAGCTTCTTTGTGTGGCGATTCCTCCTTTGGAAAGACTCACAAAGGAAGGCGAGGCAGGCAGACGAAAGATTGGTACCATAACGCGATATGTAACAGTCGCGCTGGGTCTTATCCAGGGTACGGCGTATTTCTTCTACCTCAAGAATACAGTTACCGAAAGCGGCAAGCACATCACAGTTTATAACGAAGGCTTTTCGCTGTGGTTCTCGGCAATTATAATCGTACTTGTATTCACAGCCGGCACAGCTCTTATGATGTGGCTGGGTGAGCAAATTAACAAGAGCGGTATCGGAAACGGTATCTCTATCCTCTTGTTTGCAGGTATTATCGCAAGACTTCCTGCTACAATCAGCGACCTTATCAATTACTGGAATCTCGGCGGCGAGGGCTACACTCAGTACTACTTCCTTGTTCCGCTTTGGGTCATCCTCTTCCTTGCTATTATCTGGCTTATTACATTTATGCAGGACAGCGAGAGAAGGATCCCGATCCAGTATGCAAAGAGAGTTGTCGGCAGAAAGATGTACGGCGGTCAGTCAAGCCACCTTCCGATCAAGGTTGCGCTCGGCGGCGTACTTCCGATCATCTTTGCAAGCTCAATCCTCTCTATTCCGGGCACAATCAACCTTTTCCTCAAGCTTCAGGGAAACTGGTTCTTTGATATGTTCAATTCAAACAGCCCGGTATATATCACACTTTATTTCTTGCTCATAATCATGTTCGCATACTTCTATACAACCATTCAGTACAACCCGATCGAGATGGCTAACAATCTCAAGGCGAACAACGGTACTGTTCCGGGTATTCGTCCGGGCGCACCGACAGCCGAGTATATCAAGAACATTCTTTCAAGAATCACTCTTATCGGCGCGTTGTTCCTCGCGGTTATCGCTCTTGTTCCGCACATCTACGGCGCGGCAACAGGCATGGGCAGAATGGCAGTAGGCGGTACATCGGTAATCATTCTTGTCGGCGTTGCTCTTGACACAGTTAAGCAGCTTGAGTCACAGATGATGATGCGCCACTACAAAGGTTTCCTTGACTAATCAGGGCAAAAGAGGTATAATATTATGAACATTATTATGTTAGGAGCTCCGGGTGCAGGAAAAGGCACACAAGCCGCTGTACTCTGTGAGCACTTTGGTATTCCCACAATTTCAACCGGAAATATGATCCGCGAAGCGTTGAAAAACGGCACTGAGATGGGCTTGAAGGCAAAGTCCTATATGGACGACGGCAAGCTTGTTCCCGACGAGGTTGTTATCGGTATTGTCAAAGAGAGACTTTCCGCCGACGACTGCAAAAAGGGCTTCATTCTTGACGGCTTTCCAAGAACAATTCCACAGGCCGAGGCTCTGGACAATATGGGCGTTGATATCCAGTACGTTATCAACATCGACGTACCTGATGAAAATATTATCAAGCGTATGTCCGGACGCCGTGTCTGCGAAAATTGCGGCAGACCCTACCATACCGAGAGCCTTAAGCCCAAGGTAGACGGGGTTTGCGACGATTGCGGAGGCACCCTTGTTCAACGCAAGGACGACCACCCGGACACCGTGCTTGCTCGTCTTGATGTTTACCACAAAGAGACAGAGCCGCTTGCTGAATTCTACAAAAAGCAAGGCAAGCTCGTCAACATTGAAGGACAGAACACTGTTGAAGATACAACAGCTCTTGTTCTTAAGGCAATCGAGGCTTAAGCATGGTATCTATCAAAACAGCACGGGAACTTTCAAAAATGAAAGACGCTTGCAGAATTTCTGCGGAGGCGTTGCGTGTTGCGGGAGAGGCTGTAAAGCCGGGGGTAACAACCCTCGAAATTGATACAATTGTCCGTCAATATATCGAGAAACAGGGAGCTACTCCCTCGTTTCTCGGTTACGGCGGTTTTCCCGCAAGTGCATGTATTTCCGTAAACAATGTGGTTATCCATGGCATACCTAGCAAAAACACCGTTCTTAAAGAGGGCGACATAGTAAGCGTAGATGTTGGAGCTTACTACAGGGGCTTTCACGGCGACAACGCCTACACCTTCCCCTGCGGCAAAATCAGCGCGCAAGCGCAGTCTTTGCTTGACGCCACTAAAGAGAGCTTGTTTGAGGGAATAAAGCAGGCTCGTCCCGGTAATCGCGTAGGCGATATCGGCAGCGCGGTGCAGAAGTATGTCGAAGCTCGCAGTTACTCGGTGGTACGAGATTTTGTCGGCCACGGCGTAGGTGCGAAGCTGCACGAAGACCCAAGCATACCCAACTACGGAACACCCGGCAGGGGAATAAGACTTCTTCCGGGAATGACAATTGCCATTGAACCCATGGTGAACCAAGGCGCGTATCAGGTTAAGGTGCTCGGTGACGAATGGACAACAGTTACACTGGACGGCAAGCTTTCGGCTCATTTCGAGCATACTGTAGCCATAACACCCGACGGTCCCAGGATTATGACCTTGTGCGATTAAGGTGGCTTATGAATATTCAAAAGGGCAGCATAGTTATTGCCAAGGCAGGACGGGACAAGGGCGGCTGTTATGTTGTGCTGGAGTGTGATCAAAACTTCGCGCTTATTGCCGACGGCAAACGAAGGCGTGTTGAACACCCAAAGCGCAAAAAGCTAATGCACCTTTCACCGACAAACACAGTCGCGGCGGGTTCATTTGAAACCAATCCGCAGATAAAACGTATTATTTCATGCTTTAAAAACGGAGGTTGACGGTATTATGTCAAAGCAGGATGTTATCGAAGTAGAAGGTATCGTAAAGGAAGCCCTTCCGAACGCACAGTTCAAGGTGGAGCTTCAAAACGGTCACGTGATTTTAGCTGTTATTTCAGGCAAGCTGAGAATGAATTTTATTCGCATTTTGCCGGGCGATAAGGTGACGGTGGAGATGTCTCCATACGACCTGAGCAGAGGAAGAATTACCTGGCGTTCAAAATAAGCCGGGGAAACAAGACTTTTTGGAAAGGAATGATTATACAATGAAAGTCAGACCTTCAGTAAAGAAAATGTGCGACAAATGCAAGGTTATCAAGAGAAAAGGCAAAATTCTTGTAATCTGCGAAAACCCTAAGCACAAGCAAAGACAGGGTTAATAATTATAAAAACAACAAATTTACAGATATTTTATGGAGGTGCAACTGAATGGCTCGTATAGCAGGTGTTGACTTACCAAGAGATAAAAGAGTTGAAATTGGTTTGACCTATATCTTCGGTATCGGCCGTAAGACTGCAGACGACATTATTGCCGCAACAGGTGTAAATCCTGACACTCGCGTCAGAGATTTGACAGAAGAAGACGTTTCAAAACTCAGAGAGTATATTGAGCACAACTGCCGCGTTGAGGGTGACCTTCGCCGTGACATTGCTTATGATATTAAGAGACTCATTGATATCGGTTGTTACCGCGGAGTTCGTCACAGAAAAGGACTTCCCGTAAGGGGTCAGCGTTCCAAAACAAACGCTCGTACACGTAAAGGTCCCCGCAAGACCATGGCTAACAAGAAGAAGTAAGGAGGTACGGGATTATGGCAGCACCAAAGGGTGGTAAAAAGGTAATTCGCCGTCGCCGCGAGCGCAAGCACATTGAAAGAGGCGCAGCGCATATCCAGTCGACATTTAACAATACAATTGTTACAATTTCCGATACACAGGGCAACGCTGTATCATGGGCAAGCGCAGGCGAGCTCGGATTCAGAGGCTCAAAAAAATCAACTCCTTTTGCGGCTCAGTCAGCGGCTGAAACCGCGGCAAAAGCAGCAATGGAGCACGGCATGAAGTACGTTGAAGTTTACGTAAAGGGACCCGGACAGGGCAGAGAGGCAGCGATCAGAGCGTTGCAGACAGCAGGACTTGAGGTAACAATGATCAAGGACGTTACCCCGATTCCTCACAACGGATGCCGTCCTCCAAAGAGAAGACGCGTATAGTTTTATAAAATAAGGAGGATTTTTCTATGGCAAAGAATATGCAGCCAATTGCTAAGCGTTGCAGAGCACTTGGCTTGTCACCCGCCGTTATGGGTTATTCCAAGAAAACTTCAAACAGAAACCCCGGCGGAAAAATGAGAAGAAAAAAGAGTGAATATTCACTTCAGCTTACAGAAAAGCAAAAGGTAAAGTTTGTATACGGTATCATGGAGAAGCAGTTCCGCGCTTACTACGAGAAAGCCGAAAAGGCAGAAGGCAAGACCGGTGCTGTATTGCTCACATTGATTGAACGCAGACTTGACAATGTTGTTTTCCGTCTCGGCTTGGCGTCAACCAGAAGAGAGGCAAGACAGCTTGTTAATCATGCTCATTTTACTGTAAACGGCAAAAAGGTAAATATCCCTTCATATCTTGTTAAGGTGGGCGATGTAATCGCAGTTAAAGACTCAAGCCGCTCTACAGCAAGATTTAAGGCAATCGCAGAGGGCGAAACAAAGTCTGCCCTCACACCAAAGTGGCTTGAAAGAGACGATAATCTTCTTGGCGGCAAGGTAGTTGCTGCTCCGCAAAGAGAGGATATTGACTTTCCTGTTGAAGAACACCTCATTGTCGAGTTGTACTCCAAGTAATCAAAACGAAACGCCGGTTATTTCCTTTACGAAAAAAGTAATTTATGCTTTTTCGCATGAAGTAATCAGCACTTCCTTAATACAACATACAGATTATACAAAATTGGTCGCTTGCTCGGCCGCATAATTTAAGGAGGATTCGCGAATGATTGAAATTGAGAAGCCAAGAATTGAAACTGCAGAGCTGACCGCAGACGGAAAATACGGCAGATTTGTAGTTGAGCCGCTTGAACGTGGATTCGGCAACACCTTGGGCAACAGCCTGCGCAGAGTATTGCTTTCCTCACTTGAAGGATGTGCTGTAACATCCATCAAAATTGACGGCGTTCTTCACGAATTTTCAACAATTCAGGGCGTCAAGGAAGACGTCACAGAGATTGTTCTCAACATGAAAAGTCTGGTTGCAAAACTGTATGAAACAAGTCCCAAGGTAGTAGAAATTGCTGCCGAAGGTCCGTGCGAGGTAACGGCAGCCGATATCAAGTGTGACAACGAAGTAGAGATTCTCAATCCCGAGCTCCACATCGCTACTCTCGGTGAGGGCGCAAAGCTCAATATGGAGATCACAATTGATAAGGGCAGAGGCTATGTTCCCTCGGAGCGCAACAAGCAGGGCAACAACGTAATCGGTATTTTGCCGATTGACTCAATCTATACTCCTGTGTTGAAGGTAAACTACACAGTTGATAATACCCGTGTAGGTCAGATCACGGACTACGACAAGCTGACGCTTGACGTATGGACAAACGGCGTTATCAACGCTGAGGAGGCTGTTTCACTTGCAGCCAAGGTGCTCACCGAGCATCTGAATCTGTTTGTGAATCTCTCAGACAAGGCTTCCTCTGCCGAGGTGATGGTAGAAAAGGACGATAAGGGCAAGGAAAAGATTCTTGAAATGACTATCGAGGATCTCGACCTTTCGGTTCGTTCTTTCAACTGCCTAAAGCGCGCCGGAATCAACACAGTTGAAGATCTTATTAACAAGTCCGAAGAGGATATGATGAAGGTTCGCAACCTTGGCAGAAAATCTCTTGAAGAGGTTGTTCAGAAGCTTAATTCTCTCGGTTTCAGTCTTCAGAAGGAAGACGAATAAATTACCCTTTTATAAACCAGTAAAGGAGTGAACAAAATGCCAGGTACAAGAAAGCTGGGAAGAAACACAGCGCAGAGAATTGCAATGCTTCGCGCTATGGTAACATTTCTTCTTGAGAACGGCAAAATTGAAACTACAGTAACTCGCGCCAAGGAAGTTCAGGCAATGGCGGAGAAAATGATAACAACAGCAAAGAACAACACCCTTCACAACAGACGTCTTGTTTTAGCGTTTGTTACAAAGGAGGACGTTGTAAGCAAGCTTTTCTCCGAAATCGCACCCAAATACGCAGAACGCAACGGCGGCTACACAAGAGTAACCAAAATCGGTCCGCGCCGCGGCGATGGAGCAGAAATGGCTATCATAGAGCTTATCTGATCCAATTCCGGATCAAGCTAACAGCATAGTTTTACGATAAATACATCAAGCCGGCGCAATGCGCCGGCTTTTATGTGTTAGACTGTTGACAAACAAAAGAATATGTTATATAATATAAATGTAAAAGAACAGCATGGGCTGTTCTGCTACGGATTGATTAATATAACCGCTCTGTATGGCAGTACAGGGCGGTTACTTCTTTATATTTTTAATGATTTCAAGAAAAATCAATAACACTACTGCAAAAGCCAATATGTAAAAGATTTCGTTAGTTTCAATCACTAATAATACACCCCCTCTCAAAAGGGAGTCAGAACAACCGCCGCCGTTCTTTTACGATTAATATTATATCACATCGTAAACACTTTGTCCAGCACATAAAACTATGCGGAATGAAAATCAAAAATCGTGCGAAAAAATATACAAGTAAGGCGGTTTTAATTACTATTACTTAACGTGATAATGATAACCGTCACGAGAAGTGCAAAGCAAATTATGGGTCACCGGCTAAAATAAGATACAATCGTATTATAGCCGAAAAATGCTGTAAAGCTTTTACAAAGTAATCTGCTTATGCTTTTTATACCATGCTGCATGTTTTATTAATCACGTTAAAAAACCGCCGAAAACATAGGTTTCCGACGGTTTTGGAGCTGATAACGTGTGTTTCAGTTTCCGAAAAATTTCAGCTCGATTGTTGCGGCGTGTGTATAGCTATAAGTATGCGTAACGCTCTCGCTAAAAACGTCACGCAGTGACGTTTTTGCCTGCGGATTGCGCTAACGCTTGATTCTTGGCACGCTCGCCTTCAAATCCCGTTATCAGCTCTGAATTAGGTAAAATAAAAATGGATACCCAATTTGAGTATCCATTATTTATGGAGCTGATAACGGGATTTGAACCCGTGACCTCGTCCTTACCAAGGACGCACTCTACCTCCTGAGCTATATCAGCATATCTTTAATGTCCAAGAGATATGATACCATATATTAATTGAAATTTCAATGTTTTTTGAAAAAAATTTTTGGTCTAACCGGATATTTTTGTTTTAAAAAAGACTTTAGTACATAATTTTAGCAAGCTTTACGCTGATTATCGCTTGAAATCTAAAAAAATTCACCTCAAACACTTGATAATTCGGAAAAAAGGTGATATAATCCTAATGATAAATAGTCTAAAGTAAAGGAGTGGGCAGCGACCCGCTCCTTTGTATTTGTGTATGGAGGTGCTCTATGGCAAAAAGCAAGGGCGGCGTTACCGTCTCAAAGGTTTGGGAGCTTTGCGAGCCAATCGTCGGCGAGCTTGGACTAAGACTTTGGGATGTGCGCTACGTCAAAGAGGGCGCGGACTGGTTTTTGCGCGTCTTTATAGACAAGGACGGCGGCGTTGATATCAACGACTGCGAACGTGTTTCACGCGCTATCAACGATCCGCTTGACGAGCTCGACCCGATCGAGAACGCCTACTGTCTTGAGGTTTGTTCTCCCGGAATTGAACGCGAGCTTGTGCGCGACGAGCATTTTGAACAGTTTTTGGGAGCGGATATTATGATTCGTATGCTCCGTCCGATTGAGGGGATAGGCAGAGATTTCAAAGGAAAGCTTCATGCTTATTCCGACGGGATGGTGACTGTTCGAGATCACAGCGATGAAAATGAAATTACAATCAATAAAAAGGACGCGGCTTGGATCAAGCTTGACGACTTTGACTGATATTATTTATATTTAGAAAAGGATGATAGGAAAATGACGAACAAAGATCTTTTTGAAGCTTTGAGAATGTTTGAAAAAGAAAAAAACATTCCTATGGACTATATGCTTCAGCAGATTCAAAAGGCGATCGTTACCGCCTGCAAAAATAACACAAAATCGGCAAGCAAGGACAACACAAAGGAGCCGACTCCTACCGAAAAGGGCAACGAAAACGTTGTTTTTAAGATCGACCCGGACAAAAACCTATTTGACGTTAAGCTTGTTAAGACTGTTGTTGACGAGGTTATTTCACCCGACTTTGAAATCAGCCTTGCCGACGCGGAAAAAATCACCAAGCGCAAAAGAATTGAAATCGGAGAGGAAATTCAGGTTCCGCTTGATCCAAAGCAGCTTGGCAGAATCGCGGTATCTTCGGCAAGAAGCGTTATCCGTCAGGGCATCCGCGCCGGCGAAAAGGATCAGACACTGCTTGAATTTCAGAGCAAGCTCGGCGAGATCGTCACCGCCACAGTCGAGAGGATCGACCCCAAATCCGGTGCGGCTACCATCAGGATCGGCAAGAGCGAAGCTGTGCTGCCCAAGGCTGAGCAGCTCGGTTACGAAAATCTGGTTGAGGGCGACCATATTAAGGTATATATATCTAAAATTGACGAAACAGGCTCAAAAGGACCTCATGCCTTTATCTCGCGTACACATCCAGGCTTTGTGAGAAGGCTGTTTGAGCAGGAGGTTCCGGAGATTTATGACGGAATCGTTGAAATCAAGTCAGTTTCGCGCGAGGCAGGCTCAAGAACAAAGATGGCGGTTTCAAGCTCAAATCCTGACGTTGACGCAATAGGCGCATGTATCGGTCCCAAGGGTTCAAGAGTAAACAGCATTGTTGCCGAGCTTGGAGGCGAAAAGATCGATATTATTAACTACAGCGAAAATCCCGAAAAATATATTTCTGCCGCGCTTTCTCCGGCAGAGGTTATAAAGGTTGAAATCATCGACGAAGATAAAAAGAGCTGCAAGGCGACTGTGCCCGATCACCAGCTTTCGCTTGCAATCGGTAACAAGGGTCAGAACGCGAGACTTGCAGCCAGGCTGACCGGCTGGAGAATCGACATCAGACCCGAAAGCGGATTCTACGGCGAGGATGAGGACGACGAGCCTGTTGATAATGCAGAAGAAGCCGCGCAAAATATTGCGGAAGATGTATCTGAGGAGTCCGCGAATGAAGCAACAGAAAACGCTGCTGCCGAGGAAAACGCGGAAGAGGCTTTGGAAGAAATCGCAGAAGAATCCGACGAGGTTTTAGCTGACGAAGATGCAGTAGAGAAAGCTGCCGGTGAGACTGAGGAAGCAGAAACTTCTGACTCTGCGGAAGAAACCGGTGAGGAATCCGCTGAACAAGTTGATTCTATTGAGTAACAGCGAAGAACGCTGAAAATATATAGCTATGATGAAAGAAAAGAAATATCCAATGCGTAAATGCACAGGGTGCGGTGAGATGAAGGATAAGCGCGGACTGATTCGCATGGTAAAGGCTCCTTTGCCGCAGGATGCACCCGAGAACGCGCAGCCGCAAATCTCGCTTGACCTCACAGGCAAGGCGGCAGGCAGAGGCGCATATATATGCAGAAGTGCCGAATGCTTTGAAAAAGCTCGCAAGGCGAGACGGCTCGAACGTTCGCTGAACTGTAAGATACCTGAGGAGGTATACGAGAGGCTAAGCGCGGAGCTTGAAAAGGCGTGGGAGGATTGACATGAATGACAAGCTGTTATCCTTTCTCGGCATTTGCATGAGAGCAAAAAAATTAGTAATTGGCGCGGATGTATGTGTAAAATCCGCGCAGCAGGGCAATTCGTACCTGATTCTTTATGCCGAAGATTTTTCGGCAAACAGCCTCAAAAAGGTTGCGGCTGCCGCGCGGCAGTACGGAGTCAGGATAATAGACACGCACAGAACCAAAGAGGAGCTGAGCTTTGCTCTTGGCAGATTGTGCGGAGTGCTCTCGGTTGAGGACGAGGGGTTCGCAAAAAAATTGATTGCCATGCTTGAAACTGAGCAGAGAGGAGATTTATATGATAAAATATAAGGTTAAGGATGTAGCCGCAGATTTTGGGGTGCAGAACAAAAAAATTACAGAGGTGCTTGAAAAGTATTGCGGAGTAAGCAAAAAGGCAGGCACTTCTCTTGAAGAAAACGAGCTTAACGTTGTTTTTGATATACTTACCGCAGAAAACAAGGTTGAGAGCCTTGACAAGTATTTTGCCAAGCGCAATGAGGCGATTGAAAACGCTGAGGCTCAGGCCGCCGAGGCTAAGGAAGAAAAGAAGCCCGAGTCAAAAGAAAACAAAGATGTAATAGACAATAAAGCTGATAAAAAGCACGAAAAGGCAAATAATAATCAGGGCAGCGGCAAACCTGCCGAGCAGACTCAGCCTGCAAAGCAGGATGACAGGCAGTCCGAACAACATTCGCGCAAGCGCAGAGTTATTGACACACGTGCGACAAATATCGACGTTGAACGTTACAACTCTAAGTACGACGATATGGCTAGCGACAGCTCAAAGAACCGCACCAACGACAATACAATGAAAAAGCAGAAGTTTACCAACCGCGCCCAAAAGCAAAAGGGCAGACGTCACGGCAAGCGAGAGACTGAGGCGGAGCGTTTGAAGCGTATCGCGCTGGAGCGTAAGCAAAAGCCTATTACGGTGCAGATCCCCGATGAAATCGTTGTTTCCGAGCTTGCTCTCAGGCTCAAGGCAACGGTTGCCGAGGTTGTAAAAAAAGCGTTCCTTATGGGCACGATGATTACCGCTACAGACACAATCGACTTTGACACGGCTTCGCTTATCGCGATGGAGTTCCACGCAAAGGTTGAAAAAGAGGTTGTTGTCACAATTGAGGAAAGACTTATCGACGACAGCGAGGACGATGACGCTAATCTCGTTGGCAGAGCACCGGTTGTTGTTGTAATGGGTCACGTAGACCACGGAAAAACTTCTATTCTTGACGCGATTCGCCATGCAAACGTGACTGCTGGTGAGGCAGGCGGAATCACTCAGCACATCGGCGCGTACAGGGTTCAGGTCAACGGCAAGCCGATTACCTTCCTTGATACTCCGGGTCACGAAGCGTTTACAACAATGAGAGCCAGAGGCGCGCAGGTAACAGATATTGCGATTTTGGTTGTTGCGGCGGACGACGGCATTATGCCGCAGACCGTTGAGGCTATCAACCACGCAAAGGCTGCCGGAGTTTCGGTAATTGTCGCTATAAACAAGATGGATAAGGTAGGCGCAAATCCCGAGCAGGTTAAACAGCAGCTCACGGAATATGAGCTTATCCCTGAAGAATGGGGCGGAGATACACCGTGTATTCCTGTTTCGGCAAAAACAAAGGAAGGTCTTGACGACCTTCTTGAGATGGTTGCTCTTGTTGCCGAGATGAAGGAGCTCAAGGCTAATCCCGACAGAGCGGCAAAGGGAACCGTAATTGAAGCCCGTCTTGACAAGGGCAGAGGTCCGGTTGCTACAGTCCTCGTTCAAAACGGAACCCTGCACAAGGGCGATATCATCATAGCAGGAACTACTGTCGGCAGAGTCAGAGTTATGACAAATGACAAAGGAGAGAGAGTTCAGGAAGCAGGACCGTCTGTTCCGGTTGAAATAACCGGTCTTGATGAGGTTCCGACCGGAGGCGACGTATTCGACGCGGTTTCCGACGAGCGCTTGGCACGTACCCTTGTTGATCAGAGGAAGGCAGCCAAGAAGGAAGAAATCTTCTCGGCTCAGACAAAGGTTACTCTTGACAATCTCTTTGATCAGCTTAAGCAGGGCGAGGTTAAGGAGCTTCAAATCATAGTTAAGGCAGACGTTCAGGGCTCTGTAGAGGCAGTTCGTCAGTCGCTTGAAAAGCTCTCTAACGACGAGGTAAGAGTAAATGTAATTCACGGCGCGGTCGGCGCGATCAATGAAAGCGACGTAATGCTCGCGGAGGCTTCTTCGGCGATTATCGTAGGCTTCAACGTTCGTCCCGATTCCGTTGCTTTGGACCACGCTGAGCGTTCAGGCGTTGATATGCGTCTTTACAGCGTAATCTATGATTGCATCAACGAGATAGAAGCTGCTATGAAGGGTATGCTCGCTCCAAAAACCAGAGAGGTTGTTTTGGGTATGGCGGAGTGCCGCAACGTTATCAAAATCAAATCTGTCGGCACGATTGCGGGCTCATATGTTAAAAGCGGCAAAATTCAGCGCGGCGGCGGCGTAAGAGTAATCCGAGACGGCATTGTTATTGCCGAGGATCATATCGGCTCGCTCCAGCGTTTTAAAGACGCCGTTAAGGAGGTCAACGAGGGCTACGAGTGCGGTATCGGACTTGAAAAGTTCAACGACCTCAAGGAAGGCGATATGTTCGAGGTATATACCATAGAGGAATACCGCGACTGATAAAGGAGAAATTATGTCCGGTCATAAAATAGAAAGAACAACAGAGGATATCCGCAGAGAGCTGACGGCGATATTTCGTGAGCTTAAGGATCCGCGCGTGACAGGAGCTTTTTTGTCAATTGTCAGGGTCGAGGTGACAAACGACCTTTCCTACTGCACGGTTCACGTCAGCGCGATTGAGGGGCTTGACAGAGCAAAGGAAGCCGTCAAAGGACTGAAATCAGCCTCCGGCTATATTCGCCGTGAGCTTGGACACAGGCTCAGACTTCGTCATGTTCCGGAGCTTATTTTCAATGCCACTGACAGTATTGAATACAGCGCGAATATCAGCCGAATCCTCAGCGGACTAGATATAAAGGAAAGTGAGGAAGAAGATGCTGACAGTTAAAGAAGCCGCCGAATTTTTGAGGCTGCATGACAACTACGAAATTCTGACTCACGATTATCCGGACGGTGATACCCTGGGAAGTGCGTACGCGCTCTGTATCGCGCTCTGTTCAATCGGCAAAAGGGCGCGAATTATCACCACGGGACTGCCTAAAAGCTTTACTTTTCTCACCCAAGGCGTTGAGGAACAGAGCTTTGACGCGGATACAATTGTATGTGTTGATGTAGCCGATGAAAAGCTTTTGGGTTGCAATGCAGACAAATACCACGGAAAAATCGACCTTTGTATCGACCATCATTCAACCAACAAGGTCATCGCTAAAAATATTATTGTAGACGATTCGGCAGCGGCAAACTGCGAGATTATTTATCATATTTTGAAGGAGCTGGGGATCAAGATAACCCGACCGATCGCAAACGCGCTTTATACCGGCATTTCAACTGATACCGGCTGCTTCAAATATTCAAATACTACCCCAAAAACCCTGAGAATCGCCGCCGATATCATTGAAATCGGCTGTGATTCTGTATACATAAACAAGCTGATGTTTGATACCAAATCAAAGGCTAAGCTCAGACTTGAAAAGGAAATTTACGAAAATATCCGATATTGTGCCGACGGCAGATGCGCGATAATTTATACTACGCTTGAAATGCAGAAAAAGCTGGGCGTAAGCAGCGATGAGCTTGAGGGTCTGGCTTCTATCCCCAGACAGATCGAGGGCGTCAGCATCGGAATTACCATGCGCGAAAAAGAGGGTGGATTCTTTAAGGTTTCGGTTCGCACCAACAGCAAGGTAATAAACGCGGCGGATTTCTGCGCAAAATTCGGCGGAGGCGGTCACCGCGAGGCTTCGGGCTGCACTGTAAAGGGCAGCCTTGAGGAAGCACGCCAAACACTTATCGAAGCGGTTGAAGAAGCGCTATGAACGGAATCTTGCTGATTAACAAGCCGACAGATTTCACCTCCTTTGATGTTATCGCGGTTGTTAGGCGACTGACGGGACAGCGCAAGGCTGGTCATACCGGTACGCTCGATCCCAATGCCACCGGTGTTTTGCCTGTTTTGCTCGGCTCGGCAACAAAGGCGCAGGATTTGATTTTAAACCATGACAAGAGCTACACTGCCGGGTTTAAACTCGGCGTTGCTACAGATACACTTGATATTTGGGGAACGGTTACAAGCGAAAACCCATCGACAGTCAAAAAAGAGGAATTATTAAACGCTTTGCCGGAGTTTCGCGGCGAAATAAGCCAAATTCCGCCAATGTTTTCGGCTGTTCAAAAAAACGGTCAAAGACTCTATGATCTCGCCCGAAAGGGCGTTGAGGTTGAACGCGAACCAAGAAACGTCACGGTTTACAGTCTTGAACTTGCGGAATTTGACCCCGAAACGCAGAGCGGAATCCTAAAGCTTTCGTGCTCAAAGGGAACTTATGTGCGCGCTATAATAGATGATATAGGGAAAAGCCTCGGCACAGGTGCTGTCATGACCTCTCTTGTTCGGACAAGCGCGTGCGGATTCGGGCTTGACGAATGTATAACGCTTGACGAGGCAAGAAGCCTTGCCGAAAAAGGAGAGCTGGAGGCACGTTTGCGTTTGGTTGAAAGTTTGTTTACAGAGCTTCGCAAGCTTGAAATTTCCGAATTGCAGGCAAAGCGTTTTTCAAACGGGGGAGCGCTCGATATAACGCGCACACAGCTAAAGAACGCGAACCTTCCCGACAAAACTCGGCTGCGCGTAAAAAACCGCGCAACAGGCGAATTTTTGGGGCTTGGCGTCACGGACTCCCAGTCGCACACGGTGAAGATCTTAAAACTGTTTTAAGGCGGTTATTTCAGTGTGGAGTTTGAAGTGTGAAGTGTGGAGTTTTGGTCGGGAAGATAGAATGTATATGTAAAATACGTTTGTTCCCGGTTGTATTTATATTTGTTTAGCAATTATTTCACCTCTATATCACATATATTAAAGGAAACAAGACTATATCCATATTTAATATGGGCATAGTCTTTTTTTATATAGAAATAGCCTTATCTTTCTGTATTATAATGCGGTAACGACCGATATCCAAATCTGAAATTTAGAAAAACTAAAGTTAAATCCATATTTATCCAACCGGGAAAGAACGCATTTTTAAATCAGACGTTTCTTCTCGACCAAAACTCCACACTTCACACTCCAAACTCCACACTAAAAAAATCGAAACTCTACATTCCAAAATCAAATGCTTGTAATAATTCTGTAATCTTCTCCATATATTTATTACAAAAAGCAGCGAAACGGTTACAAAAACGTGCTTTTCGAGATTCTTGCAAATTGCCCAATAATTTGCAGGATTCAAAAGAACATGAGCTTTAAAAATAATGCTACAGAAGAATTTTTGTAATCTTAATTGTTAATTATGTACAAAAACTAAACGCTGTTTTTATTTGACATTACCAAAGCAAAAGCATATAATGTCCGTCATGCAGTTCCAAAGCATAACCGAGAACTTGCAAAACGGAAGGTTGAAGCCGCATTTTGTTATGATTGTCGCGGCAAATTGAACGAAAACAATTATTTCGTCAAAGCTTTTGAAAAGGAGAAAACTTATGGTATTTAAGCATAACGCTAAAAAGACAATTGCATTAGTATGCGCCTTCGCGCTTGCTGTGCTTACATTTGCCGGTTCGGCATTTTCGGTCACGGCAATTTCAACAGCCTCGAATCAAGCTTCGTCAGCTTTATCAGGTTCAAGATTTACTGCCGCCGAAAGCAAGCCGGATTATCATCTCAGCCAAAACGGGGCGTTTCATGTTCTTGCGGCGCACGAGGTGATTCTTGATAACAGAGGCGAGGTTAAAAAGCTTCTTGTAAGTGAAGGCGCGGTTTCGGATGTTTTGAAATCCGAAAACATTATGGTCGGCGACAACAGCATTGTTATCCCCGACAAAAACACAGAAATCAAATCTGATCTTAAAATTGTAGTCCGTGACGCAAAGTACGTTTCGGTTACAGCTGACGGAAAAACCGAAAAGAAGCTTTTGCCGCTTGGAAACCTTGCGGCGGCTCTCAATATGGCAGGGCTCAACTTGACAAAGGATGATATACTCAGCGTTCCTCGTAACAGCGATGTTGAGGACGTAAGCGAAGTAACCGTAAAGCGCGTGAGCTTCAAGGATGAGGTTACCACCGAGGATATCGAATTTGAAAGATTAACAGAAAACTCAGATGAACTCGAGCTTGGAGAAACAGAGCTTAAAACAAAAGGTGAAAACGGCAAAATGGAGATCACAACCCGAACAACCTTTGTTGACGGTAAAAAAAGTGACTCAGAAGTTATCGAAAAGAAGGTTGTAAAGGAGCCGACTGATGAAGTGACTCTTGTTGGATCAAAGGGCGCAGGCTCCGCAGGCGGAGCAGGGACCTTTACCGATTCAAACGGAAATACTGTTGCTTACAAATATGTTGTAAACGGATCAGGCACAGCCTACACTGCTCCGGCAGGCGCGCATATGTCAACGGGCGCTGCGGTATACGAGGGAGCGGTTGCCGTTAATCCAAACGTGATTCCATATGGGTCAAAGGTTTATGTCGAGGCAAGCGACGGAAGTATGACCTATGGCTACGCCACAGCTGCCGATACCGGAGGCGCGCTTATGGACGGTTCGGCTGTTGTCGATTGCTTTTACTTCTCCTACGACCAGTGCGTAAACTGGGGCAGAAGAGACGTAAACGTTTATGTATTATGATTGTGGTTTTATGAATTAGTATTCAAGGGCGGAGCCAAAATGAGGTTCCGCCTTTTCGCGTTTCAAAAAGCTTGATTTCTTAGTTAATATAAGGTATAATGATGTATAAAAAGTGAAGGGAGCTTCTAATAATTCCCTGAAATCAGCTTGAAAGGATAAAACTATATGAAAAAAATTCTTGCCGCACTCCTTAGTGCAGGGATAATTACAGTTTCGCTTGCCGGCTGCAATTATCAGGACGCTTTGTTTAATAGCAATGCTTCATCTCAGGCGGCTCAGGGCGACGCTCAGGAAACAACAGAGCCGGAGGCAAAGGCTGAGGACTTTGATAAAAATCTTGCCGGTTTAAGCAAATATTTTGAAAAACTGGGTTTTATTCAAAAGGCAGAAAAGGCGGATGGCGATAACGCGGATCCATATATCAAAATGGACGCTTCTCTGGTCGGTGCGGAAGAAGGACGCAAATACTCGGTTGGAAATGTTGTAATTGAGTTGTATGAGTATAAAACAACCGGTCTCAGCGATACAGCGAAAAAAATAATCGGTGAAGTAGAGAACAGCGGAAGCTTTTCAATTCTTGAGCTGCCGGAAGTAAAAGCTTATATATCAAACAGCAAACAGTTTATGATGATTTATACAGACAAATCAATTAATGACGAAAAACCGGACGAAAATGCAGACAACTATAAAAAGCGTGAGGCAATAGTAGAAAAGCTGGCTGAGTTTTGATAATCAAGATTAAATGCAGGAATTATTGTTCTTTAGCAGAGCGTTTTGCGGTAAGGCGAACGCTCTGCTTTCTGATTATTTTAGCGTGATAAAACGCTAATTTGTAAAATAATAACGATATATTGTGGTCAAAATAGGCTTTAACACTAAAAAAACACAAGAAAAAATAAAGTTGAAGAATTTTTTAAAATTTTTTCAAAAAAAGCTTGACTTTTGTCGGAATATATTCTATAATAGCATATGTTCGGCAAACGAAAACAACTCAAAACAGCGTGAAAAAACACTGATTTGACCGTGTTTTGTTTGTGTATATTGAACAACAGGACCTTGAAAATTAAACAACGAGAAAGAAGAAACCCGTAATTGCTTTGAGTTGAAAGAGACTCAAGAAATTACAGTGAGTACACACTAAAAAGTACAGTAAATTCACGAACTGTCAGCAAAGATGGTAACTGAATTAGAGATTAAAGCTCTAAAAAGATTTGAACATCCGAAATGATGTTGAGATACAAATTTTAGAGAGTTTGATCCTGGCTCAGGACGAACGCTGGCGGCGTGCCTAACACATGCAAGTCGAACGGAACTACTAGGAAGGATCTCTTCGGGGAGACGGAATTTTAGTTTAGTGGCGGACGGGTGAGTAACGCGTGAGTAACCTGCCTTTGAGAGGGGAATAACGTTCTGAAAAGAACGCTAATACCGCATAACATATATTGATCGCATGGTCAATGTATCAAAGATTTATCGCTCAAAGATGGACTCGCGTCCGATTAGCTAGTTGGCGGGGTAACGGCCCACCAAGGCGACGATCGGTAGCCGGACTGAGAGGTTGAACGGCCACATTGGGACTGAGACACGGCCCAGACTCCTACGGGAGGCAGCGGCAACCCTGACGCAGCAACGCCGCGTGAAGGATGAAGGTTTTCGGATTGTAAACTTCTTTTGTCAGGGACGAAGAATGACGGTACCTGACGAATAAGCTCCGGCTAACTACGTGCCAGCAGCCGCGGTAATACGTAGGGAGCAAGCGTTGTCCGGATTTACTGGGTGTAAAGGGTGCGTAGGCGGCTAAGCAAGTCAGATGTGAAATCTATGGGCTCAACCCATAAACTGCATTTGAAACTGCATAGCTTGAGTGAAGTAGAGGCAGGCGGAATTCCCCGTGTAGCGGTGAAATGCGTAGAGATGGGGAGGAACACCAGTGGCGAAGGCGGCCTGCTGGGCTTTAACTGACGCTGAGGCACGAAAGCGTGGGTAGCAAACAGGATTAGATACCCTGGTAGTCCACGCTGTAAACGATGATTACTAGGTGTGGGTGGACTGACCCCATCCGTGCCGCAGTTAACACAATAAGTAATCCACCTGGGGAGTACGGCCGCAAGGTTGAAACTCAAAGGAATTGACGGGGGCCCGCACAAGCAGTGGAGTATGTGGTTTAATTCGAAGCAACGCGAAGAACCTTACCAGGGCTTGACATATACAGGAATAAGTTAGAGATAGCTTAGCTCTTCGGAGTCTGTATACAGGTGGTGCATGGTTGTCGTCAGCTCGTGTCGTGAGATGTTGGGTTAAGTCCCGCAACGAGCGCAACCCCTGTTTCTAGTTGCCAGCACATAATGGTGGGAACTCTAGAGAGACTGCCGGTGATAAATCGGAGGAAGGTGGGGACGACGTCAAATCATCATGCCCTTTATGTCCTGGGCTACACACGTACTACAATGGCCGCTACAGAGGGAAGCGAAGTAGTGATATGGAGCAAAACCCTAAAAACGGTCTCAGTTCGGATTGAAGGCTGAAATTCGCCTTCATGAAGCCGGAATTGCTAGTAATGGCAGGTCAGCATACTGCCGTGAATACGTTCCCGGGCCTTGTACACACCGCCCGTCACACCATGAGAGTTGGGAATACCCGAAGCCTGTGAGC
>CAJODI010000008.1 GCA_905233145.1 uncultured Ruminococcus sp.
GTTCCCGACTCAGGCAGAATGTCCAAAAATCGAGGTTGACGCTCCGCTGTTCACCGAGAGGAACACTTCTTCTCCGGCGATCAAGGCTGCAAAGCCAAAGGTATTTATCCCTGTTTTCCCCGGCACAAACTGCGAGGTTGATACCGCAAGAGCCTTTGAAAAGGCAGGCGCGGAGGTCGAAATGCTGATCGTTAAAAACCTCACACAGCAGGGAATAGAGGAAACAATAGACAAAATGGAGAGCATTATAAAGACCTCTCAGATGATCATGCTGCCGGGAGGCTTCTCGGGCGGCGACGAGCCCGACGGCTCGGGCAAGTTTATTGCGACGACCTTCCGCAATCCGAGAATTGCCGAGGCTGTCAGCGACCTGCTCAAAAACCGCGACGGTCTTATGCTCGGAATCTGCAACGGCTTCCAGGCACTGATCAAGCTCGGACTTGTTCCCTACGGAGAGATCCGCGAGTTAAGCCCGACCGACCCGACCCTGACATTTAACACCGTGGGCAGACATATTTCGCATATGGCGTATACAAGAGTTACCTCGGTCAAGTCGCCGTGGTTCTCGGGCGTGAATGCCGGAGACGTGTTCGCTGTCCCGGTTTCTCACGGAGAGGGCAGATTCATGGCGGACACCGAAACGGTTAAACGCCTTGCCCAAAACGGACAAATCGCAACACAATATGTAGATCTCAGCGGAAGCCCGAGCGAAAGTATTGAGTTTAACATAAACGGCTCGGTCTGCGCGATCGAGGGCATCACCTCGCCCGACGGAAGGATCCTCGGAAAGATGGGTCACAGCGAGAGAAAGGGCGAAAATCTGTATAAGAACGTTCCGTTTGAAAAGGATCAAAAAATCTTTGAGAGCGGCGTAAAGTATTTTAAATAAGGGGGATAATCCATTATGGCATTTTGTAAAAATTGCGGTAATCAAATTTCCGACGACGCAATGTTTTGCGATAATTGCGGAACAGCCGTAAACGATAACGGAGCTTCGGCACAGCAAAACGATCAGCAGTACAGCGGACCTCAGCAGTATACGGGCGCGCAGCAGTATTCATCTTCGCAGCAATATTCCGATCCGCAGCAGTATTCGGCTTCGCAGCAAAACTCTGCTAATCAGCAGCCGGTCCAGCCCGAGGTGCTTTCGGGTGACGCCGATTATCAGAGCAACAAGGGCATAGCATGGCTGTCCTATTTGAGCTTGTTATTCCTGATCCCGCTGTTTGCGGCAAAGCATTCGGAGTACACTCGCTTTCATGTTCGCCAGGGAGCAACTCTTTGTGCCGCTTCCCTTGCCTATGCAATTGTGCAGGCTGTTCTCATGGCGATCCTGAACTCTATTTTCAGACCTGAGCTGACATGGTTCGGCTACCGTCAGCATCCGTTTGTAAGCCTTGTGGGGGTTATTTTGGGCTTGGCTTCAATTTTCTTCCTTGTACTCGCGATCATCGGAATTGTAAACGCCGCAACAGGCAAAAGGGCGGAGCTTCCAATTATTGGCAAGTTTGATCTTATAGCAAAGCTTATTGACAAAATTTATGACGCAATTTGTTGATTTGATTAACATACAATAATAATCGGCGCGGAAAGCCGCAGGGGATCAGCCGTTGTGCTTTGGCTGATAATCCGGCAACTTTTTCCGCGCCGTCTTGCTTTTTTGATTATTCATAACAATTTTAGATAAAAAATCAACAAAAATTTACTGTTTTTAAAGCGCAAACAGCTATAAATCAAAAGTATTTTGATTCAAACCTTGACTATTCTATTTAAAAAGTATAAAATATATTTAATCTATGCGTTTCTAAAGCTTGGATTTCGGAGGCGATTATTATTAAAACATCGGTATTATGCTGGCTTGACAGTACGGCTGAAAAATATTCTGACAAAACTATCTTTACAGACAGTTCTCAAAGCCTGAGCTTTGGTGAATTCAACAAGCTTACAAAATCAATCGGAACCTATCTCGCCGGTGTTGTTCCGGCCAAAAGTCCGGTAATCGTTATGTCGGGCAGACACGCGCTGACCCCTGCCTGCTTTCTTGGAATCGTCAGGGCGGGCTGCTTCTATGCGCCGATGGACGCGACCATGCCTCAAACAAGGCTCAACCAAATCATAGGAGTTATCAAGGCTGACTATATGCTGGTTGACAGAGAACATCTCGACATTGCCAATGAGCTTGATTTTGACGGCACTGTAATTGTTATGGAGGATATCCTCGATACTCCGGTGGACGAGGCTGTTTTGTCAAAGGCTCAAAAGGGACTCAACGAGCTTTCTCCGCTGTATGTTATTTTTACCTCCGGCTCAACAGGTGTCCCAAAGGGCGTAATCACCTCTCACCATTCTTTGATGTGTTATATCGACGCTGTGAGCAAGGTGCTTTCGGTTGACGAAGCCGACGTTTTCGGAAGTCAGTCGCCGCTTGATTATATCGCAGCGGTAAGAGACATTTATTTTCCGATCAAAACCGGCGCGTCAACTGTGATCATTCCCAAAAACGAGTTTGCAATGCCCACTCAGCTTTTTGATACGCTTAATAAAAACAAGGTAACAGCCCTTTGCTGGAGTGTTGCCGGTGTTGAGCTTCCGGCAAAGCTGGGCGCGTTTGATACGGTCAAGCCCGAATATCTCAAAAAGCTTTGCTTCTCCGGCTCTGTAATGCCCTGTAAATATCTAAAAATCTGGCAGCAGAACCTTCCCGATGTGCTTTATGTGAATCAGTACGGTCCCACCGAGGCAACTGCCTCCTGCACATATTACATTGTAAAAGAGCAGGTTGACGACGACACTGTTCTGCCAATCGGCGAACCCTATGAAAACTATACCGTTACGCTTCTTAACGAGGACGGAACTGCAACAAAGCCGGGTGAAATCGGCGAAATCTGCGTAAGCGGTCCTATCCTCGCGCTGGGCTATTACGGAAATCCCGAAAAAACCTCAGAAAGCTTTATTCAGAATCCGCTTAATCCGAACTACCGTGAGCTGATTTATAAAACGGGAGATTTGGGTAGCTTTGATCCCGACGGTATCCTTGAATTCCACGGAAGAAAGGATCGCCAAATCAAGCACATGGGTCACAGAATCGAGCTTGGCGAGATTGAGGAGACCGCAAAGCAGGTTGAGGGAGTTCTGGATTGCTGCTCTCTTTATTACAAGGAGAAGGAGCAGCTCTATCTGTTCTATACCGGAGACGCAACCTCAAAGGATATTGTTATCCACTTCCGCAAGGTGCTTCCGGGCTTTATGTCACCCAGAAAGCTGATTAATCTGGAAACTCTGCCGACTTTGCCAAACGGCAAAACCGATATGCAGACGCTTAAGTCATATTTTAAATAACTAACAAACGGCGATAATATGCCAAAATTTTAAGGGCACCCATAAAATTCACAGCTGCCCATAACTAAGTCAAAATCCGTGCCGAATAACAACGGCACGCTTTGAACGGCTGAAACTACAGCCGTAAAATACAAATGAAAAGAGGTAAAACAATGGAAGAATTACTTGAGATCCTGAGCGAATTAAGACCCGACGTTGACTTTGAAAATGAAACGGCTTTGATTACAGACGGAATTCTTGATTCATTTGATATCGTTGCTCTTGTCGGCGAGCTTAACGACGCCTTTGACATCGAAATCAAGCCGAATAATCTTGTTCCCGATAATTTTAATTCAGCAAAGGCCATGATGGCTCTTATCGAAAAGCTTCAGGACGAATGATCCTGAATTTCGTACACAAATCTGATAATTTTCAAAATGACAAAAGCTTTCTTTTTGGTAAGGAAGCTTTTGTCTTGAATTTACCGCAGGCAACTCCGCGCAAGCTGATGCGCACGTCCGTTTGAGCGGCATTGCCTGCGTTATATACGGTGATATATATGAATAAAACTAAATTGATACAGCTTCTCAAAGAAACCGGCACACCGTCCTATGTTTTCAGCGTGGACGAGTTTGAAAAACGCGCTAGGCTGGTAAAGAAATATTTCGGTGAAAAAACCGGGCTGTGCTTCTCAATCAAGGCGAATCCGTTTTTGCTCGGATGTCTGCCAAAGGTTTTTGACAAAATTGAGGTTTGCAGCCCCGGAGAGCTGACGGTCTGCGAAAAAACAGGCGCGGATCCGGAGACTATTATATTTTCGGGTGTAAACAAAACTCCCGAGGATGTTGAGCGCGCAATGGACGACAAGGTCGGAACATTTACCGCCGAAAGTTATCTTCATGCCGAGCTAATCAATAACAGCGCAGTCAAGCGCGGAATCAGGGTTCCCGTGCTGGTAAGGGTGACCGGCGGAAGCCAGTTTGGTATGGACGAAAACGACGCGCTCGATTTGATATCGCACCGCGACGAGTACGAGGGAATTGAGATCGTCGGACTGCATTTCTTTACCGGAACCCAAAAGAGAAAGCCTGCCGCAATCGAAAAAGAGCTTGATTTTATTTCAGCCTTTGCCGACAGAGTAAAGCAGGAAGCCGGTCTTGAAATCAAAAGAATTGAATACGGCACCGGACTTGCGGTGGATTACTTTAAGGCAGATGCCGACGAAGCCGAGGAAGAAAGGCTGGCTGCAATTTCCGGCAAGGTAAGAGAGCTTGCCGAAAAATATGAGCTAACCGTAGAAATGGGAAGATTTTTTGCTGCGCCCTGCGGATATTATTTTACCAGGGTGATGGACGTTAAGACCAACTCCGGAATCAACTACGCGATCGTTGACGGCGGAATGAATCACCTCAAATACGACGGACAGATCCAGGGAATGCAGATCCCGGTTATTGAGCATATCAAGGCAGAAGAAGCAAAAGAGGGCAAGACCGAAAAATGGACTCTTTGCGGAAGCCTTTGCACAACAAATGATATTTTGGCGCGCGACGCCGAATTTGATTCGCTTGAAATCGGCGACGTTCTTGTGTTTTGCAGAACCGGCGCTTATTCCTCTATGGAAGGCATGGCTGTATTTCTCAGCCGCGAGCTTCCGTCAATTTGGATGTATTCCGAGGAAAACGGTCTGAAATTAGTAAGAAAGCTTTTACGCGCGGACGTATTTAATACGCCGTATGAAATTGTTTAAGGGAATGTCAAAGATTCACTTGAGGCAATTTTTCACACCTGATTTTTATTATTGCGCTATATACTGTCGCTGATATCTGTTTTTGTGTGAAAACAATCGGCAACATGTGATTTTGGGAGAAATAAACGTGAGTTATACATCATTAAACTTTTTGTTTTTTGTTGCGGCAACAATGATTGTGTATTTTTTGTTTCCGATCAAAAAACACAAGTGGTTTGTGCTTTTGGTTGCGAGCTATGTGTTCTATATGTTCGCCGGCTACAAATATGCAGGCTACATTTTGTTCACAACCTGCAGCACATATTTGATTGCGTTGTGGATCGAAAAGATCTCTACCCGATCAAAGGCAAAGCTCAAGGAAAACAAGGCTGAGTGGAGCCGGGATGAAAAAAAGAGATTCAAAGAAAAGATCAAGCACAGAAAACGCCTGGTAATGGCTCTTTGTTTGCTGCTTAATTTCGGCATCCTTGCGTTTTTGAAATACTATAACTTCTTTGCCGGAAGCCTAAACGATGTTTTCGGTTCCTTTGGTATCGGCTTTTCGGCGCCGACTCTAAAGCTGATTCTGCCGCTGGGCATTTCCTTTTATACCTTCCAGTCGATGGGATATATTGTTGATGTGTACCGCGAGAAAACTCCGGCACAGAGAAATCCGCTCAAATTTGCTCTGTTTGTATCGTTTTTCCCTCAGATAATTCAGGGACCTATCGGAATCTACGACGATTTGGCTCACCAGCTTTTTGAGCCGCATGACTTTGACTTTACCCGCTTTAAGCACGGACTTATGCTGATTATGTGGGGTATGGTCAAAAAGATGATAATTGCCGACCGTGCGGTTATCGCGATCAATTCGGTTACCGGCAATTACGGCGCCTACGGCGGAACAACGCTCACCTTTACGGTTTTGCTCTACGCCTTGCAGCTCTACGCTGATTTTTCGGGCGGTATCGACATCTCTCGAGGTGTGGCGCAGATTTTCGGCATAGATATGATGGAGAATTTCAGGCGTCCGTACTTTTCAAAGGATATCAATGAGTACTGGAGACGCTGGCATATTTCGTTGGGTAACTGGTTCAAAAACTATTTGTTCTATCCGCTGGCTATGTCATCGCTGTTTTTGAACATAAGCAAAAAAATCAAAAGCACAAAATTCGGCTCAACCACTGCCGGAACGCATATCGCAAAGGTGCTTCCCACAAGCATAGCTTCGTTTATTGTATTCTTCACAGTCGGAGTTTGGCACGGCGCAAGCTGGAAATACGTTGGCTTTGGCGTTTGGAACGGCGGGATCATCATGCTTTCGGTTTTGATGAAGCCGCTGTTTGACAGAATGCAGGAGAAGATCAATATTGATCCCGAAAGCGGACTTTTTGTACTTTACCGAATTTTGAGAACCTTTGTGGTTGTTCTTGTCGGTTATGTGTTTGACGTTGCGCCTTCATTTACTCAGGCAATGCGCACGTTTTGGCTGTTCTTTACCAACCAGAGCTTTTCTGTCGGATGGTCTCAAATCAGCGAGCTGGGGCTGGGCAAAAAGGAATATCTGCTCATTTTAATGGGAGCGGTGATGATATTTATTATCAGCGTAATTCAGGAACGCAACCCCAAAACCGATATCCGTACAATGCTGGATTCAAAACCGTTTGCAGTCAGATGGCTCGCGATTTTTGTCGGATTTATGGCTTTGGTTGTGTTTGGCGTATACGGCTCGGGCTTTGACGCTGCCGACTTTGTATACATGCAATTCTAAGGAGAATCTGTGGAATGAAAAAATACATTATTCGCACGGTCAAGATTCTTTCGCTATTGCTGGCAATTTTGATTGCTGTGGGCGTTTTGCAGGAATTTGTCTTGGCTCACACTGACCACAACCGCCAGCGCGTAAAGGGCTTTTATCTTGAGGACAAGGATTCGCTCGACGTTGTTTTTGTTGGCGCGAGCGAGACCTACGCGGATTTCTCTGCTTGTTACGCCTATGAAAAATACGGTATAACAAGTTATCCGCTGGCCTCTCAGTCGAGCACGATTCTCAACTATAAGGCTCAGATCCAAACTGCAATCAAAAATCAGCACCCAAAGCTGATTCTGTGCGAGCTCAACGGAGCTATATACGGAAGCGACGTTCAGCTTGACAATGACGCGAATTTCAGAAACTTTTTTGACAATACTCCGCTTGACGAAATCAAGGTTGAGGGTATTAACACCTATATTGATTCAGGCGTCGCTACGATCGACGAATACGGAGAGGTTTTTGAATACTACAATCCGATTGTAAAATACCACAATATTTGGAACGACTGGCCAAAGTGGCTGCATTGGTCAAAGGGCACGATCGACAGTCAATTCAGGGGCTATTCTTTGCTAAAGGGCGCGAAGAACAAGACTTTGATTTTTACAACCGAAAACAAAATCTATAACGACGAGCTGCCAAAGCTGACCAAAACAAGCACAATCAGCGACAATTGCGAAAAATATCTGCGCGAGCTGCTTGACTGGCTCAAGGAAGAAAACATTAATAACGTTGTGTTTACACGTTTTCCGCATATCGTTGACAAAACCACGCTCGAAAGATATTACCGCAACAATTATACAAGAAAAATTCTTGATGAATACAACGTAGATTATCTTGATTTTGAACGCGATTGCTCAAAGCTCCCTCTTGATTTAAAGCGTGATTTTTACAATCTCGATCACCTTAACGTTTACGGACAGAAAAAATTCACCGAGTATATTTGCGAATATATGATGAAAAACTACGGCATTACAGCCGCGGATTTGACCGATAAACAAAAGGCTGAGTGGGACGAATCGGTTAAATATTACGAAGCGTACTACGATTATAACGTTGACATGATTAAGCAGGGTAAAAGCAAAGAAATCGGCGAAAGCGACGACCAAATCAAAAAAATCGAAGCGTATATTAAATAAGGGAACCTCGCACTATATCGGTGCGAGGTTCATTTTTTGTACAAATGTATTCATCATTCATTTTTCTGCCGCCTTTGCCATAAGCACCAAATCGGCGTTGCTTGCCCGACCGTCAAGGTTGAAGTCCGCGGCAATCAGGCTTGCGCCGGTCAGCGGCTTTTTGCCCACCAAATGAAGCATAAATGCGGTAATGTCGTTGCTTTTTAATTTGCCGTCGCGGTTCAAATCTCCCCTTACCGCGATCTCATACAGAGCGTCATCATATCTGAGGGTGTATCCGGTTTTGATATTTCCGTTGTAAACGCGCGCGCCCTCAGAATTGTACAGCTCGGGTTTTTCGTCAAAGCGTGAGAAAAACTCTGACACGCTCAGGGAGGGATCAACATTGTATATTGTTCTGTTTCGCACCGGATAAGGAATAGAAAGCGAAATTTCGTCATCATTATTTTGAGTAATGCGGTTATTGTTCGATACATTATAGTTATTATTATCTGCCGGTGAATTGTCACGCGGAGCATTGTTGCTTTCGGCATTAAGCTGCGTGCAGTCATAGGTGAAATCGGAATAAACCGCAGCGCAAAGGTTGTTATTGGTGAGAACGAACGAAAGATTTGAACCGCGAAAAATCTCGCGATCTCCGCATTTAACAGAGCTGCCGTTATGCGTAACTAGCCCGTATTCCGAGTTCACGGTTAGCTTTGGATCAGCCCCATTTATGTATTCTGTGATGCCGTCACAGAGCGAAGCAAGCTGGTGCTTATCGGTGAAGATATATCCGTCTCCGGCGTTGAAGGGCATACTGTCTGTTTCCAGACGCGCAATGTATTGTGAGCTTCCGCCTCCGATTTTGTACAGCTCTCCTGTATAAAGCAAAGCGTAAGCGGTGCTGCCGTCTTGAAACAGTCTGCTTAGATTTGAATTGAATTTGTATTTGTGCAGTTCTTTTCCGCCGAGCCTGAAGCTTTGGACATATGCGTATGCGTCGTCGGTTTTTATAACAAACGCTTCGTCACCGCTGACTGCAAAGGAGCTTTTATCTGCGCTGCCGAGCTTTCCAATCGAAAAGCTCTCAAATTCACCGTTTGCCGTATTCATTTTTAGCACGCGCGTATCACGCTGAGAAGAAGAGCTGTCATAAAGCGCGTAGGCGTAAGCGGCGCTGTGACTTACCGAACGTATAATACCGCTGACAGTGGCGCGTGTCAGCATTTCGCCGGGCAAAAGCTGTGCGGAGTAGAGCGTATCTACAGTGTAGCCGTAGAGAAAAGCGCCTTTTGAGCTGCTGAGCGGATATACACGGTGACATTCGGCAAGCGATTCGCAGAGAATCGTTTCGGCGGATTCAGCTGAAAAAAGGCAGAGCTTTGTCAGTAAGGCTGCCGCGATAACCATTGATGAAAGTAATGCAGTTGTAATTCGGTATGAGTGATTAGTAGTCACAGAAAACTCCGTAAAAACACAAAAGGCAACAGCACGGGGTGCTGTTGCCAAAAAATATTCGTTTATGACTGATTTGCCGAGTCGGCGGTTGACGCGCCTTCTTTTACAAATTCAATTCCGTTGATAAGCAGCTTTTCGCCATCGAGTGAATAAACCGCAGCCATCTCGTTTGGCTTGCCTGTGATATAGAGGTCGTTGTAATAGTAATAAAGAGTAAAGCTTCCGTCCTCGCAGGTATAAAGCGCGTCGAGACTGATTTTTGATACCATAGGCTCACCGTACATTGAGGTTGAGGAAATCTTTTCGGTGTAGTGTGCTGAGCCATCCTCTTTGAAGTCATAGGTGAGGATATTGGTTCCGTCGTCATAAATCCACTTGCCGTAGATCTTTTCATCGGGTTTGAACTCGCCCTCACGCTCCAGCTTTGGAACGCTGTAGGTTGCGGACTTAAAGATAAACTGTCCGTCGTTGCCCTGACTTGCGTCGGCATAGGGGCTGATGAGCTTCAGTTCCCTGCCGGTGAAGATATTGCCGGAAAGCTCATAGTCAAACGCGCCTGACATAACGTTTGGAACTGTAACGGTCAGGGTTGAGCCCTCCTCGGTAGCAGAGGTTAGGTAGTAGCCCTCGTAGGTAAGAGTACCGATTGTAACCTTGGCAACCTTGGCGCCTTCAATAGAAGAGCCTGACTGCATTTCGGCAGGTGTGCTTTGAAAATCAAAATAATAATCAACGTAATCTCTGTCGGCTTCGTCGATTGTGGACTCAAGCCCCATCATTTCTTCCTGCGTAGGCTGTGGATATTTATAGACCCAGGTGCCTGCAACATCGTTGTTGAAAAAGAGCTTGAAAACCAAAAATCCGATTGCAACCGCACATACGAGCGCAAAAGCAATAATAATCGGGGTTTGAAGCAGCCTTTTCTTTTTTTTCGGAGCTTCGCCGACAATTTGTGAAGCGGCTCCTTCAAGCGAATCTGTGAGAGAAGAAGCGGTCTGAGCGGCATTCTCAACGCCTTCCGTTACGGCATTTGCAGCATTTTCTGCGCCCTCCGCTACGGTCTCAGCAGCATTCTCGGCTGCATTTTCAACGCTTTCCGCAGCAGCTTCTGCGGCGCCGGCGGCATTTTCGGCTGCCTGTTCAGCGGCAGCTTCGGCGTTTTCGGTGTTTTGATTTAATATTTCTTTGTTATCGTCCAAGTTAAAATACCTCCTTGGGAGAATTTGAAACTGTATTATTTTATATAATACTACTTTTTTGCAGATAAATCAACTGTTTTAGTAAACGAATGTGGCATAAATAAATATTACAGTTTTGTAATAACTCCATTGAAATATCATTATAATAGTGATATAATTATTTTATATGCAGAATAAATACTATTTTCTGATAAAACACTTTAAAACAAATGTTAGCGGAAAATTTTGCATAACAAGGCGGAGGACGCAGGAATCCTGACGGATTCCGAGGACGACAACGCAGTTATGCGGGATTTACGCAACAGATGCTAAAGAGTTTTATTAGATAATAGTATAATACAAAAACAGGAGCTTTGAGCGCATACATAATATAGGCAACACCGCACAATTCACGGCGCACGCCTTGCTTGAATATTGTTTCGTCAGACTGCCCAAAAATCAGCACCCATACGTCAGTATGCGTACTGAAATCCGCACACCTGAATTATGCGGTATTGCCTATAACACAATAGAAAGGATGAATTGAATGATCAGGTCAATGACCGGCTTCGGCCGGTGCGACACGGAGCTGGGCGGCAGAGAGATCACCGTTGAAATCAAAAGCGTCAATCACCGATATTTTGAGTTTTCCTGCCGTACTCCAAGGGACTACAGCTTTATTGACGATAAACTGAAAAGCTTTGTCGGTTCAAGAGTATCCAGAGGAAAAATTGATATGTTTGTAACAATCGGCGCGGCGGAGGATACCCCTGCCGAGGTTACAGTGAACCATCAGCTTGTTTCCGGCTATATCAGCGCGATGAAGGAAATCAGCGATACTTACGGAATAGAAAACGACGTTACAGTTTGCTCGCTTTCACGCTTTCCGGAGGTTTATACCGTTCACAAGGCGGAGGAGGATGAGGAAAAAATAACCGCCGACGTGCTTTGCGCCGCTCAGACCGCCCTCGATTCCTTTGTTGCAATGAGAGAAGCGGAGGGTGAAAAGATGAAGGCGGACATTTTGAGCAGAGCCTCCGGGATCCTTGATATTGTCGGTGAGATTGAAGAGCGTTCGCCGCAGACAGTTAAGGAATACGAACAAAGGCTGCTTGACAGAATAAACCAGACTCTTGAGGGAATGAGCGTTGAGATCGACGAGCAGAGGATTCTTACCGAGGTTGCAGTGTTCGCGGACAAGGTTGCTGTTGCCGAGGAGACCGTAAGGCTGCGCAGCCACCTTGAACAGCTCGAAAAATTTCTTGAATATGACGAGCCTGTGGGACGAAAAATTGATTTTATAATCCAGGAAATGAACCGTGAGGCAAACACAATCGGCTCAAAGGTTCAGGACGCGGTGCTTGCTCACAAGGTTGTTGATATTAAAAGCGAGATCGAAAAAATCCGCGAGCAGGTTCAGAATATTGAATAAGGTGAGCATATGAAGCTTATTAACATCGGATTTGGAAATCTTGTGAGCCTTGACAAGCTGATTGCCGTTGTCGCGCCCGACGCTGCGCCGGTAAAGCGGATTGTTCAGGAGGCAAAGTCCAAGGGGCTGCTGATTGACGCTACCTGCGGACGAAAATGCAAGGCGGTGATGATTACCGACAGCAACCATGTTGTTTTGTCGGCAATTTCCTGCGAGGCGATCCAAAACAGAACAGATGAAAGCGTGGAGGATAAGGATGAACAGTAAAAAACGTGGAACGCTGATTTTGTATACGGGCTCATCCGGAGTCGGCAAGGGAACGATTCTTGCCGAGCTTTTTAAGCGCGATGACAACCTGAGACTTTCGGTTTCAAACACCACCAGAGCGCCCAGAGAGGGTGAGGTTGACGGAGTTCAATATAACTTCGTGAGCGTTGAAGAATTTAAAAAGCAAATTGAGCAGGACGGATATCTTGAATACGCCGAATACTGCGACAATTATTACGGAACACCGAAAAAGCAGGTCTTTGATATGCTTGACGAGGGCTACGACGTTTTTTTGGAAATCGAGGTTAAGGGCGGAATTCAGATCCTGGAAAAGTACCCAGATATCCTTTCGATTTTCATTCTTCCGCCGTCAATGGAGGTGCTTGAGCACAGGCTCAACAAACGCGGTACCGAGGACGCCGAGACAATAAAAAAACGTTTGGAGCAGGCTGAAGAAGAAATCAAGTACAAGGACAGATACAAATACAACGTTGTCAACGCCGAGCTTGACAAGGCGGTTGACGAGATTATGGATATACTTAAAAGAGAAAAAAGCGAAAATCGCTGATAAATTTTTGCGCGTACGGCGCAGCAAGGAGTATTGTTATGCACAGAGTAGACGTAGATGAATTATTTAAGGGAAAACAGAGCAAATACGCGCTTGTTGTAGGCGTGTCAAAAAGAGCGAGACAAATTACACAGACCTTTGTTGACGAAGAAATCGTAACCGCCGACAAGCCTGTTTTGCTTGCTATTGAAGAAATCAAAAATCACGAAATCAATCTTATTGAGCCGGACGAAGATGAGCTCTGATCCTGTTGCGAGGGTCGCGGTCGAAAAAGCCGTTTATTCCTTTGACACAGAGTTTAGCTATCTTGTTCCTACTCACCTTTCAAAAGCCTGTGTTGCCGGGGTAAGGGTGCTTGTGCCGTTCGGCAGGGGCAACAAAAAACGCCAGGCGATAGTTACTGCGGTTGAAAGTGCGGAAAACGCCGAAAGTACCGAAAAGCTGAAAAGCATTGCGGCGGTTCTTGACGCCGAGCCGGTTTTGTCACAGGATATGATAGATGTGGCGCGGTTTATGAAGGAGCACTGCTTTTGTACGCTGTATGACGCGGCAAAGACTATGCTGCCCGCCGGAATAAACTACAAGGTCACCACCGTATACGGAGCGGCGCGGCTTGAAACAGAAGTCGCTGACGACCTTGAAGGCGACAGGCTGAGGATCTATAACTATCTGCTCTCAAGGCGAAAGGCAGTTAGAAAAGAAAAGCTGCTTGATGATTTTGGACTTGAAACCGACGAGCTTTTGGAAAAAATGGTCTCGGAAGGTCTGCTTCACAAGTCAGACGAGGCTTTTCGCAGAATCGGTGACGCGGTTGCCAAGATGGTTGCTCCGGTTTTGGGAGCCGAGGCTTCTTCCGAAAAGCTTACCGACAGACAGCGCGAAATTTTTGAGCTGATTTTGATGTCGGGCGCGGTGTCAATCAAAGATATCCGTTACTTTACCGGAGCTTCAACGTCGGTTATCGAAAGCCTGAGACAAAAGGGCTTGGTCTACCTTTATGACGAAGAGGTGTTTCGGATAGATTCGCGCGAGGCGGACGAAAAACCTGAGTCGCTGACTCTTTCCGATGAACAGCAAAGTGCCTGCGACAACCTTTTGAGCGAATACATGGACAAGAAACCGCACGTCAGCCTGCTGTTCGGAGTTACCGGCTCAGGCAAAACGAGCGTTTTTATCAAGCTTATCGAGAGGATTATTTCAGACGGCAGAGGCATAATAGTTATGGTGCCCGAGATCTCGCTAACTCCGCAGTTTGTGGCGCAGTTTTCAAGACGCTTCGGTGACAAGATCGCTGTTTTTCACAGCGCGCTCTCGCTTGGAGAGAGGCTTGATGAATACAAGCGCGTAAAGAAGGGTCTGGCTCAGATCGTTATCGGAACGCGCAGCGCGGTTTTTGCGCCGTTTGAGGATGTGGGCTTGATCATCATGGACGAGGAGCAGGAAAACAGCTACAAGTCCGAAAGCTCGCCCAGATATCACGCCAGAGAAATCGCGATGTACCGCTGCGCTCAGCACGGCGCGCTTTTGGTGCTCAGCTCCGCGACACCGAGTATTGAAACCTATTACTATGCCAAAAAAGGCAGATATTCGCTCAATACCCTGAGCAGGCGTTACGGCAGGGCGGTTTTGCCGGAGGTTATTACAGCCGACATGAGGCTTGAACTGCAAAACGGAAACGCCTCGGGCTTTTCAGAGGTTTTGCTGCAAAACTTGGAATACAATCTTGAGCATGGCAGGCAGTCGATTCTTTTGCTGAACCGCAGAGGGCACAATACCTTTGTGACCTGCTCTATGTGCTCAGAGCCTTTGACTTGTCCGAATTGCTCGATTTCTCTTACATATCACAGTAAAAACAATCGTTTGATGTGTCACTACTGCGGATATTCCGCGCCATACATGAGTGAATGTCCTTCTTGTCACAGCCACGCGCTTCGCTTTGGAGGAACAGGAACCCAAAAGGCGGAGAAGGATATTTCGGAACTTTTCCCGGAAGCAAGGATTTTGAGAATGGACACGGACGCGATCTCTGCAAGGTCGTCCTATGAAAAAATGATAACCGCCTTTTCAAACGGCGAGTACGATATACTGGTGGGTACGCAGATGGTGGCAAAGGGACTTGACTTTCCCAATGTTACGCTTGTGGGCGTGCTGAATGCAGACCTAATGCTGTACGCCGACGATTACCGCAGCTACGAGCGATCGTTTTCGCTGCTGACTCAGGTTGTCGGGCGCAGCGGCAGGGGAGAGGACAAGGGCTTGGCTGTGATCCAGTCCTTCACTCCCGACAATCTGATAATCTCAATGGCGGCAAAGCAGGACTACGACGCTTTTTTCAATACCGAAATCAGCGTAAGGGAGGCTATGCTTTATCCGCCGTTTGCCGACATTTGCCTTGTAGGCTTTGTCGGAGAAAACCAGGCTTTGACCCTAAAGGGCGCGAACGAATTTCTGAGAGAATTCACATCGCGCGCAAGCCGAAATTATCCCAAGCTTCCGCTCAGGATTCTGGGACCGTCACCCGCGCTTGTTGTCAGGGTCAGCAACAAATACAGATACAAGCTTATAATAAAATGCAAAAATAACCGTGAGTTCAGAAGGCTGCTTTCGGATACGCTGATCGAGTTTGGCGGTAAAAGGGAGTTTTCTTCGGTTACTGCCTATGCCGATATGAACGCTCCGGTTTGCTGATAAGGAAGGATAATATGGCAATCAGAAATGTTGTTAAGGAGGGCGACAGCGTCCTCACAAAAAAGTGCCGTCCTGTTGAGAAATTTGACAAAAAGCTCGCGGAGCTGCTCGACGATATGGCGGAGACAATGCATAAATACAACGGAGTAGGTCTTGCGGCGCCCCAGGTAGGGATGCTGAGACGTGTTGTTGTTATCGACGTGGGCGAGGGTGTTATCGAGCTTGTCAATCCGCGCATAATAGCGTTCAGCGGCGAGCAGGAGAGCATTGAGGGCTGCCTTTCCTGCCCCGGAGAATGGGGAATCACCAAGCGACCGGATTATGTCAAGGTCAGAGCCCAGGACAGAAACGGCGAGGAATTTGAAATCGAGGGCAGAGAGCTTTTGGCAAAGGCGTTTTGCCACGAAATTGACCACCTTAACGGGATTATCTTTAAGCAAAAGGTTGAGAGAATGCTGACCCCAAAAGAAATCGAAGCAATGAATCAGGAGTAACAAGATGAAAGTTGTTTATATGGGAACGCCGGATTTTGCCGTGCCTGCGCTTGAAACGCTTATTGGCTCGCGGCATGAGGTGATCGCGGTGTTTACTCAGCCCGACAAACCAAAGGGCAGAAAAATGATACTCACTCCGCCGGATGTGAAGGTTTGCGCCGAAAAGCATGGCGTCTTGGTTTATCAGCCAGCTTCAATGAGGAGCGAAGAAGCGGTACAAAGCGTAAGGGAGCTTGCGCCCGACGTGATCGTGGTGGCGGCTTACGGACAGATTTTGCCGCAGGCTGTGCTCGACATTCCAAAATACGGCTGTGTGAATATTCACGGCTCGCTTTTGCCAAAATACAGAGGAGCCGCGCCGATTCAGCAGGCGGTCCTCAACGGCGACAAGATAACCGGGCTGACAACAATGCTTATGGATATAGGACTTGATACCGGTGATATCCTTTTGACTTCCGAAACGGAAATCGGCGAAAACGAAACCTCGGGCGAGCTGTTTGACAGGCTTGCTCAGATGGGCGGCGAGCTGATTTTGAATACGCTTGACGCGCTGGAAAACGGAACGGCCGTTCCCAAAAAGCAGGACGAAAGCAAGGCGGTGCATACCTCTAAGATCGACAAATCCATGTGTCCCATTGATTTTTCAAAATCGGCGGACGAGGTACACAATCTTGTAAGAGGTCTTAACCCGTGGCCGGTTGCTACCGCTGTGATCGGCGGCAAAAAGATGAAGATTTATTCAACAGCCGTTGTTGACAGGAACGGCGAGCCGGGCAAAATCCTGAGCCTTAATCCGTTTATTATTGCGTGCGGAGAAAAGGCGGTCGAAATCACGGAGCTTCAGCCCGAGGGTAAAAAGCGAATGACGGCGCAGGCGTTTTTGTTAGGTCACAAGCTGAATGTCGGCGACTTTACAGGTGTATGAAATAGGAGAAAATATGGGATTTTTTTATGGCTTTGACTGGACGTACCTTGTTTTTATTCTGCCTTGCGTCATCGTTTCGATGATTTGTCAGGCTAAGGTTACGTCTGCGTTTTCAAAATACTCAAAGATTACCAATTCACGCAATATGACAGGCGCGCAGGCAGCGGAGTATGTGCTTAGACAAAACGGCGTTTCGGGAGTGAGAATCGAACAGGTTTCGGGAAAGCTAACCGACCATTTTGATCCGCGAACCAATGTGATCAGGCTTTCTGATTCGGTTTATGCAAGCAATTCCGTCGCCGCTGTGGGAGTCGCGGCTCACGAAGCCGGTCACGCTGTTCAGCACGCGCAGAACTATCTGCCGAACAAAATCCGCAGCGTGATTCTTCCTTTGGCGAACATCGGATCAAAGCTGAGCTGGTTTTTGATACTTTTCGGAATTCTTTTTACAGCCAAAATCGGCTATGTAATGCTATATGCCGGCATTTTGCTGTTTTCGTTTTCCGTGCTTTTCACGCTCGTGACGCTTCCGGTTGAATTCAACGCCTCAAAGCGCGCGCTCGAAACAATCAAAAACGGAGAGCTGCTTTACGGAGAAGAATACAAGGGTGCCAAGAGCGTGCTTACAGCGGCGGCAATGACTTATGTTGCGTCTGCGCTCACGGCAATTATGCAGCTTCTCAGACTTTTGTTTATAGCAGGCAGAAGAAGGGACTAAATAAAAATGCCAAATCCTAGAAACCTTGCCTTGAAGGTGTTGCTGAAAATTGAACAGGACAGTGCGTATTCCAACCTTGCTCTGGGCAATGCGATCCGCGACGCCGGGCTTGGCGGGGTTGACAGCGCCTTTGCTTCCGCGCTTGTTTACGGCGTTTTGGAGCGTAAAATTACGCTTGATTATATAATAAAACAGTATTCTAAGCTTCCGTTAAGAAAAATAGAAATTAAGACAAAGCTTATTCTGCGGCTTGGGATTTTGCAGCTTTTGTTTATGGACAAAATACCGGAGAGCGCGGCTGTCAACGAGAGCGTAAAGCTTGCGAAAAAGCACGGACTCCAAAAGTCAGCCGGCTTTATCAACGGGATTTTGCGCGGAATAACCCGGGCGGAGGTCAAGTACACTCTGCCGGACGAAAATGATAAAATAAGGTATTTTTCGGTAAAATATTCTGTTACGGAGGAGCTTGCTTCACTCTGGATTGATTCTTACGGAGAAAGCAACGCTGAGGAGCTGTTAAAATCCCTGAGCGGCAGACCAAAGCTTTGCGCCCGGGTAAATACGCTGAAAACAACCTCCGACAGTCTGATTTCAGAGCTTGAAGCTCAGGGGGTAAGGGCAGAAAAAATCGGCTTTGTTAAGAACGCGGTCGCACTTTTCGGAACAGGCTCAATTGAAAACCTGAGCGCGTATAAAAGAGGACTGTTTCACGTTCAGGATGCTTCCTCCCAGCTTTGCGTACAGCTTCTTGACCCAAAGCCGGGCGATATTTTGCTTGATATTTGCTCCGCTCCGGGCGGCAAGGCTTTTACAGCTGCCCAAAAAATGAAAAACCGCGGCAAAATTTATTCCTGCGACCTTTATGACCACAAGCTAAAGCTGATCAAATCCGGCGCGCAAAGGCTCGGAATTACTAACCTGATCACCCTAAAGCGCGACGGAGCCGCACCGTCGGTCCGGCTTCCGCTTGCAGACAGAATACTTTGCGATGTTCCGTGCAGCGGCTTGGGGATCCTTTCGCGCAAGCCGGAAATTCGCTATAAGGATGATTTGATAAGCTACAGCTTGCCCGACTTGCAGTATAAAATCCTGTGTGAAAGCTCAAAAAGTCTTGCCGCCGGCGGCAGGCTGGTTTACTCCACCTGCACGCTGAATCCTGCGGAAAACAACGAAAACGCGCTAAAATTCCTTGAGGAGCACCCTGATTTTGAGGGAGTTCCGCTAAAGCTTCCAAATGGTGTTGAACGTGCCGTTGACGAGCAGGAGTACGAAATAACTCTGACTCCTCACAAAGCGAACACCGACGGCTTTTATATTGCGGTGTTTCAAAGGAGGCGGCGCAGTGATTGATATAAAATCAATGAACGTGCCCGAGCTTACGGAATTTGTCACCCAAAACGGATTTCCCAAGTACAGAGCGGCGCAAATCTCTGGTTGGCTTGCAAAGGGTGTAACAGATTTTGACGAAATGAGAAATATTCCCTCGGATTTGAAAACATTTTTGACAGCAAGATGTTACATTTCTGTTGCAACTATTGAAAAAAAGCTCGAGTCGAGGTATGATAAAACAGTGAAGTATCTTTTTGCCTTCAATGACGGCGAAAGGGTAGAGGCGGTCGTTATGAGCTACCGCCACGGCAGGTCGATTTGCATATCAACTCAGGTTGGCTGCAAAATGGGCTGCACCTTTTGCGCGACAGGGCAAAGCGGTTTTTCACGAAACCTTACCGCGTCCGAAATGCTTGCTCAAATTGAAGCGGCGCAAAAGGATTTGAACATAAGAATCTCAAATATCGTGCTTATGGGCATGGGAGAGCCGCTCGATAATTTTGACAACGTGATTAAATTTATCGGGCTTGTGTCCTCAGAAGGAGGAATCAATATCGGCGCGAGGCACATCACGCTTTCAACCTGCGGGCTTGTTCCGAAAATTTATGAGCTCTCTTCAAAAAAGCTGCAAATCAATCTTGCGGTTTCACTTCACGCGCCAAACGATGAGATCAGGCGCAAAACAATGCCGGTTGCAAACGTATATCCGATGGACGCGCTTTTGAAGGCTTGCCGCGATTATTTCAGCGCGACAGGCAGAAGGGTGACGTTTGAGTATTCCATGATAAGCGGTGTTAATGACAGCGACGACAACGCGAGGGAGCTTGCGCAAAAACTCAGCGGAATGGGCTGTCATGTTAATTTGATTCCGGTCAATACAGTTGAGGGAACCGGATATAAAAAAAGCGATATAAAAAGACAAAAATCTTTTGTAAATATACTTGCCGAAAAAAACATCACGGCAACCGTAAGGCGAACCCTGGGCAGCGATATCAACGCTTCCTGCGGTCAGCTCAGGCGAAAACATTCTAACGAAGGAGGTAAATAACTTGGAAGTATTCAGCAAGAGCGATATAGGACTTGTCAGAAATCAAAATCAGGACGACTGCCGCTTCGGAGTTATTTCTCCAAGCTGTGCGTGGGCGGTGGTTTGCGACGGAATGGGCGGCGCGAACGGCGGAAATATCGCCAGCGCAACGGCGGTTGAGTACATCAGCGAAAAAATCACCGACCTGTATAAGGACGATATGACCAAGGATCAGATCGGCGAGCTGATGGTGGAAATCGTTGTGAACGCCAACATGAAAATATTTGAGCTTTCAACCAACGATACGGAGCTTGCCGGAATGGGAACAACCTGCGAGTTTGTTTTTGTTAAGGACACAACGGTTCATGTTGTGCATGTGGGCGACAGCCGAACCTACGCGATACGCGGAGGAAAGATAAAGCAGCTCACAGAGGACCACTCTGTTGTTCAGGAAATGGTTCGCAGAGGCGAGCTGACCTATGAACAGGCTCAAAACCACCCCAACAAGAATTTTATCACCCGTGCGCTGGGCATCAAGCCCTCGGTGCGGCTTGATTACATAGAAGCCAATTTTATCTACGGAGATGTCCTGCTGATTTGTACGGACGGACTTTCTAATTGCGTAACCACAGGCGATATGGTGAAAATCTGCCACGAAAACCGTGGCGACGGTCTTATGAACAGGCTGATTGAATGCGCCAAGGAAGGCGGAGGTCAGGACAATATCACCGCAACAGTAATTTACTGATAAAGGAGAGCGTCACTTATGGATAAATATATCGGCAAAAGACTCGACGGTCGCTATGAAATCCACGAGCTTATCGGTGTGGGCGGCATGGCGAATGTGTACCGCTGTACAGACACGCTCGACGACCGCGAGGTCGCAATAAAAATCTTAAAGGACGAATATCTTAACAACGAGGAATTTATCCGTCGCTTTAAAAACGAATCAAAGGCTATTGCAATGCTTTCGCACCAAAACATTGTAAAGGTTTATGACGTTAGCTTCGGCGATATGATCCAATACATCGTTATGGAGTACATCGACGGAATCACCCTCAAGGAATATATAGATCAGCAGGGAATTATCGAGTGGAAGGACGCGCTTCACCTCACGACTCAGGTGCTCAAGGCGTTGCAGCACGCTCACGAATGCGGGATCGTTCATCGCGACATCAAGCCGCAAAACATCATGCTGCTTCAGGACGGCTCGATCAAGGTGACTGACTTTGGCATCGCGCGTTTTTCGGACAAAGCCACGCGCACAATGACAGAACAGGCAATCGGTTCCGTTCACTATATCGCGCCGGAGCAGGCAAAGGGCGATGTTACCGACGGAAAAACCGATATCTATTCCGTGGGCGTGATGCTCTACGAAATGCTCACAGGCAGGCTTCCCTTTGACGGAGAAAGCGCGGTTTCTGTTGCTCTTATGCAGCTGCAGTCAACTCCAAAGCGTCCGCGCGAGGTCAATCCGGGAATTCCGATAGGTCTTGAGCAGATCACCATGCGCGCAATGGAAAAGCAGCCCGAGGACAGATACGCCTCCGCCGCCGAGATGCTAAGCGATATCGAGCGTTTCAGGCTAAATCCCTCAATTGTTTTCGATTACGGTCAGTCCTTTGTGGATAACCAGCCGACAAAATTTGTCGGCTCAATCAAGGACGCAAAAAACGATAAAAGCTCGGTGGAAAAAAAGGATCTTACCGACAGCAAATACAACGACGATTTTGATGATGATGACTATATCAAGGAGCACAAGCCTGTTTATTATGCCATAAAGGGTGTGCTGATCGCCGCACTGGTAGTTTGTCTTGTGTTTTTTATTCTCGCGCTCGTCAGAGGCTGCGCCTCGACCCAGAGCAAGGATGTTGAGGTACCCGATTTTGTGGGCAAGACGCTTGTTGAGGTCAAGGAGGACAATCCCAATAATTTCCGCTTTGAAATCAACAGTCGCTATGACGAGAGCAAGGAAATGGGACTTATTCTCGCACAGGAGCCTGCGGCAAATTCCATGAAGGTTAAAACAGGCTCAACAATCACCCTGACGGTAAACGGCACCGACACGGAAATAACTGTTCCGTTTGTTCAGAATTTCACCGAAAAAGAAGCCTCAAAGGCGCTCAAGGACAAAAGCCTTATGCCGGAGGTTGTTTATGTTGAAAACACCAAAACTCCAAAGGGCTATGTAATCGATTCTTTCCCCAAGGCGGGCGCAAAGTCAACAATCGGCTCGACAGTTTATCTTTACGTTGCAAACGGCGAAAGAACCGAACAGGTAACGATTCCCTCTTTCCTCGGAAAATCAATATACGAGGCTCAGGAGGAATTCAAAAACGTTGATCTCACGCTTGAAATTGTCTATGATGATGAAAGCAAGGAGGATAAGGACGTTGTAATCAGCTCGTCACCTCTTCCTTACGCCAAGGTTGAGCCGGGAACCGTTGTTACCCTGACTGTCAGCTCAGGTAAGGGCAACAGAAGAAAGGTAAATATTTTTGTTGATTTGCCGCCGGAGGTTGAGGAGTCTGTCAACATGGAGGTATATATCAACGGAGTGCTTGATACCGCCAACTCAAAAACTCTGGTTCCCATGTATAACAAGACCTATACCCTTGAGGTTATGGGGGCGGGCACGTCGTCCGTAATAGTTCAGCTCGACGGCAGAATCTACCGCGAATACACCGTTGATTTTGCTTCGGCATCCGTAACCAATACTATAAACCATGATTATTACGTTCCCACCACCGCACCGCCGGAGATCATTACCGATCCGATAACCGAGACGCCCACGGTTGTGCCGATAACCGAGTATATTGCTCCAACGGCTGAACCGGAGACGCAGGGAGGTCAGGAAGAAATCGTCCTGCCGGATGATGAAAATATTCAGGTGCTCCAGTGATGAAACAGGGAATCCTAATGAAATCAATCGGCGGCTTCTATTATGTTCGCTGCGGATATGATGATTATGAATGCAAGGCAAGGGGCAGCTTTCGCAAAAGCGGAAATTCTCCGGTTGTCGGAGACAGGGTGAATATCACTGTTCCCGACGACGGCTTTGCCGCTATAGAAGAAATCCTGCCCCGAAAGAACAAGCTCAAACGTCCGGCTCTTGCCAACATCGACGTGCTGGTGATCGTTTGTTCAACAGTTGACCCTCAGCCAAACCTGACTGTCATAGACAAGATGACGGCGGCGGCAGTCAACAACGACATGACTCCGGTTATTGCCGTTTCAAAAAACGATCTGAAAAACGGCGACGAGGTTGCGAAAATCTACCGTCACGCAGGAATTGAGGTTTTTCAGTGCTCTCCGGGCGACAGAGAGTCTGCCCGTGAGCTGCGCGGGTTTTTGAAGGGCAAAATCTCTGCATTTACCGGCAACAGCGGCGTCGGAAAATCAACCTTGCTCAACACGCTTTTTCCCACGCTCGAGCTTGCCACCGGACAAATCAGCGAAAAGCTGGGCAGAGGCAGACACACCACAAGGGTTGTCGAGCTGTTTGAACTGGACGGCTGCTACGTTGCCGACACTCCGGGATTTTCAACGGTAGACTTGCAGCGATACGAGATGATTGACAAAACTCAGCTGCAATATTGCTTTCCCGAATTTGAAAAATACCTAGGCTCGTGTCAGTTTATTTCTTGCTCGCATATCTGCGAAAAGGGCTGCGCAGTGCTTGAAGCTCTCAAAAACGGAGAGATCGAGCCTTCGCGCCACAAGAGCTACACTGCTATGTATGATGAAGTCAAGGACATCAAGCCTTGGCAGCTCAAATGAATTCTGTCAAAGAGGAATTTTATGCACTGTTTTATCATAGCCGGATCTCCCGAAACCTCGAAAAGCTTTATAAAAAGCATAATTAATTCTGATTTTGTCATTTGTGCCGACAGAGGATATGCCTTTGCCAAAGCCGCAGGCATAACTCCTAAATTAATTGTCGGAGATTTTGACAGCTGCCGCGAGGAACTGCCGGACAATTGCGAGATAGTTACACTTCCTGTCGAAAAAGACGATACCGACACCGCACGCGCGGTTGACCTCGCGCTTGAGAGAGGCTTTGATGAAATCACGATTCTAGGCGCGGTTGGCGGCAGACTTGACCACAGCCTCGCAAACCTTTGTCTGCTTTCCTATATCAGCTCAAAGGGCGGCAGGGGTGAGCTTTTGAGCGAAAAAGAAAGGATCGTTTACCTAACCAAGGGCGAATACAGCTTTGATTCACTAAAGGGATTGACCTTTTCGCTCTTTCCTTTTGGATGCCCTGAGGTTGAGGTCGAATATTTCGGAGCAAAATATTCCGACGGAATTTACTGCCTTACCGGTGAAAAGCCGCAGGGAGTTTCAAATATTTTTTCCGAAAATCACAGCGTAATCAGAATATATCGCGGAGCCGCGGTTTTGATCATAAATATGTCCGACGCCTTTTTGTAAATGCGTTGGAGCATAAGCTCAGCCGGGACAGCGTTTTAAAAGCAGTCAGGTGATCACGCGCTCGGGCTTATGCTATTTTCTGATAAACAGGTGTTAAAGAGTTTTATTAGAAGATAGTGTTAGTTATCTTTGCTTAATCCTTTTAAAAATAAATGACAGAAACGCAATACTTAAGAGTTGTGCGTTATTTGAAACGAGATATTATTCCTTTACAAAAAAATAATTTGTATTTTGTGTCTCAAAAAAACAGGTGTTCCAAATATGGGGGTATAGCTCAGCTGGGAGAGTGCTTGACTGGCAGTCAAGAGGTCACGGGTTCGAGCCCCGTTATCTCCACCACATAAATTTTGTGCTTTAATTGCAGATATACAATAACAAAACTGTAATTATAATGACACCTATAAATCTTGAAAAGAAATATAAACATGTGTTATAATTCTTTTCAGTAAAATTGAAGTACTCATATTGAATAATCGGATAATGAGAGTTAGGAGTGAATAGAAATGGCATTATGCATGGGTTGTATGCAGGAAATCGGCAATAACACAGTTTGTCCTGCGTGCGGTTTTGATAACTCAGAAAAACAGCAGGCTCCGTTTTTGCCATATGGTACGGTGCTGATGAACCGCTACATCATCGGTATCGGAATTGATACAAACGGCGAAAGCACAAGATATCTGGGCTTTGACAAACAAACCGGCGACGTTGTGATTGTCTGCGAGTATTTGCCAATGGGTCTATTCAACAGAGAAGAGGACGCAGTTGAAGTAAAGGTAAATTATGAGGATCGTCTTGCGTTCAACAAGCAGAAGGACGAATTTTTGAACTATTACAAGATTCTTTCCGATTTGCGTGAGCTTTCGGCTCTGCAAAACGTTAATAATATTTTTGAAGAGAACAACACCGCCTATGTCGTTATGGAGGACGAGGATCTGATTCCCTTTGAGGAATACGTTCAGCGCAGCAACGGCAGCCTTGAATGGGATATCGCGCGTCCGCTGTTTATGCCCGTGATTTCGGCACTCGAGGCTCTTCACAAGCGCGGCGTGGGTCACTATGCCATCGCTCCCAAGAACATGTATATCACATCCTCGGGCAAAATCAAGATCACAGGCTTTGCCACCGAAAACGAAAGAAAGCGCGGAACTGTTCTCAAGTCCCAGCTTTTTTCGGGCGCGGCGGCTCCCGAGCAGTACGACGATAATTTTCCGCTCGACGATATAACGGATATCTACGGCTTTAGCGCGACTCTTTTTTACGCGCTGACAGGTCATCTTCCCAAAAGCGCGCCGGAAAGAAGGAAGGACAGCCGTCTGCTTATGAGCACAACGACAGTAAAAAAGCTTCCTCCCCATGTTGTTTCCGCTCTTGCAAACGGCTTGCAGGTTGAGCGCGAGAACAGAATCACAGATTTTGACGAGCTTAGGTCTCAGCTTTCCGTTGCTCACACAGCAAAGGCGATCCAGGACGAAATTTCTCGTACCGCAAGCATGAATTTGAGCAGATCCGATGATGATAAAAAACAGCGCAACGGAATGTCTCACGTATCTATAGTTATTATTTCGGCTGCGATCACCGTTTTGGTGCTCGGTATTGCAGGTGTATTTTGGCTGATGCAAAATCCGCTTGCGCCCATGTTTGGCGGCGGAAACTCAAACACTCAGCCCTCGACCGAGAGCACCGAATGGACGGGACCGACGATTCCGAGCTTTTTGGGCAAGACCTTTGACGAGGTTCAAAAAGAGGTTGAAAACGACAAGTCAATCACCGTTTACCGCACCTATACCGATGAATACAGCGACGACTACGCCGAGGGCAAGATAATGTCCCAAAGTCCGGCAGGCGGCTCAAAGGTTACGCAGGACGACAGTATTCTTATCAGTGTGACAATCAGCAAGGGCTCACAAATGCGCGAGCTTCCGAATATCGAGGGCGAGCTTTTGGAACAGGCTGCGCAGGATATCGCGGCTAACGGCTTGCTTGCGACCCCCGAATATCAGTACAACGACAAATACGCCGAGGGCAGGGTTGTCGGCTACAAGCAGCACCAGCCCGGCGACACGCTTGAATACGGAACAAACGTAACAATAATCGTGAGTCACGGCGCAGAACCAAAGGCTTCCGGCTCAGGCAACTCCGCGGCGGCTTCAAACTGATAATAAAACAACATAAAACAGCTCCGGATCCGGTTTGGGTTCGGAGTTTTTGCTTTATAAGGAAGGTGCCATCTTTTTTTGCGGTAGGGATATTTAGTTTGTCAGTATCAACTAAACCTCCTCGTGAATTTGCACAAAAATAATTATTTATTATTATAAAAAACGTGAATTGAAAACCAGATGTGTACGTGCTATAATAAAACCAAAGAAAGGAGCTATATTATAAAATTCAAACGTTTTTTATTTATAATTATAATTATCTCATAAAGAAAGGGTGATTTTTATGAAAAAAACTTTGGCTTGTATTTTAGCCGTCCTTATGTCCTTCGGCTGCTGTGCGACCTCCGCGTTTGCCGCAACTGCGCCTATGGATTACGGCGACGCTAACTGCGACGGAAGCTTGGATATAACCGACGTCACAACGATTCAAATGTCACTTGCAAAGCTTGTCACTCTTGACTATCTTCAAAATCTGCTCGCGGATTTCAACCACGACAATGAGGTTTCTGTATTGGACGCGACCTCGGTTCAAAAAAAGCTTGCCGGGTTGCCGCTTCCCGAGGGCTGCGGAGGCGCAATGCTCACAGATGTAAGAGTGAGCGAATTTTTTGCCGACTTCAACAGCGGAACGGCGGCGACAAATTCCCCCGTGACCTTTACCGCAAAGGCAAGCGTTTCGGGCTCGGGCTTGAGCTACGAGTTCCTTGTTGACAATGAGATCGCTCAGCCCAAGAGCGAGAGCAATACCTTTGTTTATACCTTCCAAAATGCAGGAAACCATTTTGTTGAGGTCAGAGCCTACAACGAATGGGGCTTCTATAACAGCTCGGTCATGAATTATGAGGTGCTCAGTGAAGCCGCAAGCGAACTGCGCCTTGTTACGCTTTATGCTGAACAGTCCGAGAACGCCTATACTTTTGTTGCTCAGGCTGACGGCGGCACCGCGCCCTATACCTATTGCATGACAATAAAGCCGGACAACAGCTTTGGCGAAACAGGACTTTCGGTTCAAGATGTCGCTGCGTTCAATGACTATGCAAATGCAAACGTAATCAAATGGCAGCTTATGCGCGACGAGGCTGACAATGCGTATTTGTACGGAGAATTCTCCGAAGGCGAAGCCGTATCAATTAATAAAGCCTGTCTTTGCTTCTATGTGAAGGACTATGTCCTTTCTGCTCAGGCAAAGGACGCCGAAGGCAATATTTCAGATGCTTTGACAACCCTCGTTCCGGGAGTAAAGGTCGGCTGACGGAATAACAAATAGACGGGCTAAGGATTTCCCTTAAAGCAACACCGCACAATTCGCGGCGCACGTCTTGCTTGCATATTATTCCGTCAGACTGCTCAAAAATCAGCCCCCATACGTGAGTATGCGAACTGATTATTTGTACATTCTGACGAAAAATCTGACTACACAATCCGCACACCCGAATTATTCGGTATTGCCTTAAAACAACATAAAACAGCTCCGAATCCGGTGTGGGTTCGGAGCTTTTTTGTACAGATAATATTTTGTTGTATTACCATTGAAAAATAGTATGGTTAGGTGTATAATACTATCAAATGCTAAATGAAAAGGAATCCAAAATGAAAAAAGCTATACCTATTATTATAATTCTTCTGATTTTTACAATTGGTTTGGGAATCCTCACCTATCCGCTTATAAGCGCGGTTGCAAACAATATTGAAAAACGCAACAACGCGGCAGTATATTTTGATAATACAAAAAGCGAAGACCCCGAGGAAATCAAGGAAATGTTTGCCGAGGCGGAGGAATACAACCAAAGCCTGCTCAATACGGTTATCCTCACCGACCCCTTTGATGAGGAGAGCTACGCCAAAATCGGCGCGAAATATATGGAAACCTTTAACACAAACGAAAAGGGCTTGATCGGATACATTGATATTCCGAAAATCAATGTTTTTTTGCCGATATATCACGGAACCTCAACCGAGATTTTGACTCAGGGAGCAGGTCACCTTGAAAACACCGCACTTCCAATCGGCGGTCCGAGCACTCACAGCGTAATTTCGGCGCACAGTGCGTTCCCGACCGAAACCTTTTTTGACTATTTGGTTGAGATGGAGGAGGGCGATGAGTTTTTTATACATGTCCTTAACCGTACTCTAAAATATCAGGTAGATCAAATCAAGGTTATTCTGCCGACCGAAACGCAGGATTTGCACGTTGTTGAAGGCAAGGATTATGTAACGCTTTTGACCTGCACTCCGTACACAATCAATACCCACCGTTTGCTTGTCAGAGGAGAAAGAGTTGAATACACTCCCGACGAAGGTGAGGAATTACCCTCGGGCTTGACCCTTAATGCCGGTGACGACGGAATGTTTTTCTTTGGCTACAAGCTTTCGTACCTTACAATAGGTATAATTCTCGGTTCATTTGTTCTGTTAATAGTGATCATAATTTTGATCGTTGTTTCCCGCCGCAAAAAAGGAAAACGCGTTGCTTCAAAGGAACGCTTAGCGGAGCTGAAAAAAGACGAGGTATAGTCATGTGGAAAAAGATCCTTACAATCATAGCTTCATTAATGCTTATAGTCGGTCTGGGATTTTTGCTTTTTCCTCCGATTTCAAACTTGATCGGAAAGCAGCAGGCTGAATCAATATCAGATACGTTCGACAGATCAAAGGCTTCTGCGGTAAAGACCTATAAAGATGTTGAAACAGCCGAGGAAGCCCGAGAAGAGGGCTATATAGACGAAGAAGGCTACCCAATCAACGAAGAAGGAGAGCGCGTATCTGACGAAAAAATAGTGTTTGCTGTTGACTTGGAGCGGCTGTATGCCGACAGCGTGGCATACAACAACAATCTGAAAAAGGGTCAGGGCACGGTTGATGATCTGGACTATTCCGATCCCGCGCTTTCGCTGGAGGATTACGGAATTTTCGACGGAGTATATTGCTATATTTCCGCGCCGACAATCGGAATGAGACTTCCTGTTTATTTGGGAGCGAACGATTATATGATGAGCTACGGCGCGGCGCATCTTGCAAGCACCTCGCTTCCGCTGGACGACAAAAACACCAACTGCGCCATTGCCGGACATACGGGATATATCGGAAGAATCTTCTTTGATAATCTGCGCGGGCTGGCAATCGGCGATACCGTCACTATAACTAACTATTGGGACGAAATCGACTACAGAGTTATTGAAACAAAGGTGGTATCGCCTTATGACAGCTCGGATGTTTATATCAAAAAGGACCGCCAGGTTCTTACTCTGATAACCTGTATCTCTGCCGGAAACGGCTTGTTTAACCGATATCTTGTTATTTGTGAAAAGGACTAGAAGTTTCCCGGAGAATTTAGCATCAGGGCAAAATAACGGAACAAATTTTACGCAAGACGCGCCGTGAATTGTGCGGAGTTATCTTTATTGCGCGCCGTTGGGCACCCACAGAAGCTCATCCGTTAAGAATGAAAAATGAAAGATTCAAATAGCTTGCAAAGAGCACCCATGCAAGATACGGAAGCTGCAAGAGTCCGGCAAGCTTATCCTTGCGGTAAAACAACACTGTCATGACAGCGACAAGCGCGTCCAGCAGAAGGATCCAGATGAAGGCAAACAGCCGCCATTTTAGCATGAAGAAAATAATCGGCCACAAAAGATTTACGCCGAGCTGAATATAATAAACAGCCGAAAGCGCAGGCTCAAGCAGTCTTTTGCTTTTTAGGATTCCGTAGGATATTCCCATCAAAACGTAAAGTATTGACCACACTATCGGAAACAAAATCCCCGGCGGGGCAAGAGCCGGCTTTTGCAGACTTTGATAATCCATAGAGCCTGCGGTCAGAAAACCAACCAAAGCTCCCAGCGTAATCGGGATAAGTATTGACCGGATATATATTTTGATTTTTGACATATAACCCCTCCGTTTTTTTAATCGGTATTATTATATGCTCTGCTATTTGAATTATTCGTTGCGCTCAATAGGTTTGGGTTATCCTGCCGTAAAATCAGCAAATCAAGGGAAGTGAAAAAATGAAGGACGACAGCAAAAAAGCAAAAAAAACTAAAACACCAAAGGAATATACGGAAGAGGATCTTCAAAATGATCTCGAAAAAAGCAGCGATTTTCGTAAGCTGTATGACATGGTTTTTGAAAACGGAAATTGCATTTTCAAAAATGAGTACACAAGAAAACGCTTTATACAGTCGGTAAACTGGTACCATCAAAGTGCCAAAAAGTGCAAAAAGATGTTTTATCTGCTGAGCATTATTGCCATTGTTTTGCCAACGGCGGTCACAGTGCTCTCGGCTTTTACCGAAAACTTTTGGGTAAAGCTTTTTGTGAGCATATTATCTGCGCTCACGGCAATCTGTACGTCGCTGCTCACGCTTTTTAAGGTACAGCACAAATGGATTCAGTTTCGCACTACTGCAGAAACCCTGCATACCGAGCTTAGCCTTTTTATTTCCTGCACAGGCGATTACAGCTACGCTGCGCTAAAAAAAGTATTTGATGAGGAATGTGACGCTTCAAATACGTTTGATAATGAAATGATGTATGATCTCAAGGAAAAAATCTTTCTCGTAAGAATTGAGCGCGTTATGGCGGAGGAAAAGGATCAGTGGATCAATCTTAATAAACCCTCAAACACTACATCAGGTATAGAAAGCATGAGGACGGAGAGCTATCAGACTCGGTCGGAAAATGAAGAAAACAGGCAGAGTTGAGGTCCCCTTAATAAACATCAACACCGCATCGGTATTCGATGCGGTGTTGATGTTTATGATTTGAGTCAGAGATTATTCGTCCTCGTATTTAGTATCGCCGTAGGTGTAGCTCTTATTTACTACCAGTCCGTCTGCGGCTTTGCCGTCGGTAACAAGCTTGTCGCCCGAAACTCCGGTAACTACCTGCCAGTCAAGACTCGTATCTACCTTGCCCGAGTCAGTAACCTCAAAAACAGCGATTATAAAGTTGTTTTCGCTGTTGTACTTGAAGCCTGAACCGATATTTACACCGTTAAACTTAATTTTGCCGTCAAGCTTGTAGTTAAGGATTCCGCCATATGCGGCGCTTCCGTCAAGCCAAGCTCTGACGCAGTTGATTTTGCTGTTGTCATAAGAAATCTCGCCCTGAAAGTTCTGAAGCTTTTCAGGCGCGCTGAGGGTATAAACGCAGGTGACAGTGTCGCCGATCTGGTATTTGTTTCCGTCAAGAATCAGTTCCTTTGAGCTTTCAAGCTTTTCGTTATCACGGTTTGGCTTCTGTTCCTCAATATTCTTCTTGGCTTCTTCAAATTCTTTTCTTTGCTCGGCGGTCTGCTGGTTGATGTCGGTTATGCCTCTGCCGTCGTCAGAGTCTGCGGCGTCGTTATTGTTTCCGGCGTTTTCTGATTTTTCGGACTTTTCAGACTTTTCAGACTTGTTGTCGTTATCCGCGTTTGCGTTATTGCCGCTGTCGTTGTTTCCGTTGTTTGCGGCGCTGTCCTGCTTTTCGTTGTTTTCGGATTTTTCTGAATCCTTGGCGTCGGCTTTAGAGTCGGCGTTGTTTTTTTCGCTGTTTTCCTTAGCCTTTGCAAGAGCTTCCGGGCTTACCGTTCCTCCCGCGTTTTCTTGCTTTTTGCCGTCCGGGGTTGTTGAAAGAATATTGCCGTTTTCGTCGGTGTAGACACCGTCCACAACTCTGGAAACTACGCTGGTTTCAACAACCGCGGAGGTTCCGTCGCTGTCCTCGTTTTCGCCGCCGCAGCCTGATAATATGCTGGCTGTTGCTGTTGAAGCGACGATCAGCGCTGCAAGAGCAACCGCGAGAAAACTTGATTTTTTATTGTTTTGCATACTCCACTTCCTTTGCAAAAAATATTACAGCATTATTATATCAAATACCAAAGAAAAAATAAAGAGATATTTATTGAAAACTATATGAAATTTAGGTGAAAAAAGCTAAATCCAACAAGATTTTTATTAATTATGGGCAATGTTTGTACGAATATGAAATATCTCTTGAATAAAAATAAAAATAATGTTATAATAATTTTGTGGAATATTGCAGAATATATTTATTTTTTCGGAGGTGCAATTAACATGAAAAAAATCTTATCAGTCGTTCTATCGGCAATTATGCTGATCGGCGCAGTTCCGGCGTTTTCCGTCTCGGCAGCAGAAGATTCCACCGCTGCTCCCTCGTTTAACGCTGTCAACGCGCTGTATGTTCACGCGGTTGTCGGATCGGACGATACTCAGGCATGGCAGGCATGGCAGAGCGTTCATGATACAAGTCTAAACGTTTATAATAATCAGTCAAAGTATTTCTTCCTGCCTTCTTCGGCGAGCGATACCCAGGTCGATATCTACAACGCATATGGCACTGCCGTTTCTGTAAACGGAGTCACTATTCCGTCAAAACAAACCGCAACCGTAGGCTATGACAAAAACACAAGCTTTCAGGTCAATGTTGGCGGTACGCACTATAGCCTAAGATTTATGAAATCCAATGCCGAAGCCGCAATCTATGTAAACAATACTAACGTAGAGGGCAACGAAGGCGGCGTTGGAACATATCTTATGGACTATCTCACAGTTGACAAGAGCCGTTCCGCAAAGGCGGAGGGCGCGATTGTAGACCCGGACGGAACAATCGACAACACCGCAATCAAAAAAATCAAGGGCAGAGGAAACACAACATGGAACAACGTTGCCAAGAAGCCTTTTAACATTACATACAACAGCAAGGTTTCTATCGGCGGAATGAGCAAGGGCAAGAAGTATTCACTGCTCGCAAATTTCCAGGATGATTCTCTTTCCAGAAACCGTATTCTCTATGATCTCGGCGACGCGGTAAATATTCCGTATGCTTCCGATTCACGTTATGTCGATTTCTATTGTAACGGTTTTTACTGGGGCTCATATCAGATGACTCAGAAGGTTGAGGTCGGCAGCTCGGAGCTTGTTTCCGACTTTGAGGAGGACGATTATCTTAACGCAGACGGCACAATCAAAGAGGAATTCCCGTTCCTTTGCGAGGTTGACGCCAGCGCAAAGGAGGGCGAGGATTACTTTGTAACCTGCGCCGATAATCTCAAAATCACAATCAAAGCACCGGAGCTTGAGGTTGGTGATCCCGGCTACGACGAGGTTAAGAATTATGTTAGAGAAAGGTTTAACAGATTCTATGCCACTACAACCGAAAACGGAGATATTTCTCAATACGGAGACGTTGAATCACTGACAAAGCTTTATTTCATTAACGAGCTGGGCAAAAACTGGGATTCCGGAGCATCGAGTATGTTCCTTGTTCACAAGCAGGACTCAGACGGCAATTTCAAATTTTTCGGTTCGCCCGTATGGGACTATGATAATTCTCTGGGCAACGCGGTAGGTGTAGGCAGCGATCTTCAAAACATGGGCGTAAACGACTATACGCTCCCGACCGGTTGGTGGTGCAAGTTTAAGGGCAAGGGCAGATATTCAAACTCCACTAACAACGTTATGAACCGAATTTGCCGCAATAAACAGATTGTTGAAGCTTCACCGAGAATTTGGTTTGAGAGCTTCCTTCCTGCGGTAAATCACTTTACCGGCAAGGTTCCAAGCAGTGCTGTAAACAAGGAACTGTATATGGCTGATGACTATTATGCCAATATCAGCGATTCCGCAAACATGAACTATACCAGCGGCTGGGCAATTAACACAGGCGGCTGGATAGCCGATCATACAGTATTGAAGCAGGCTGAGTTTAACGATTACACAGGCGAATACACGGAATCCGGAAACAGATATTATTCAAGTGACTTTTCGGGTGTGTTTAGATACGCGGCAGACTGGCTCAAGTTCCGTGCGGCATGGCTGTCAAAGCAGTATTACAACGACTACGTTCCTTCGCATGAAATAGGCGATGTAAACCGTAACGGTACTCTTGATATAAACGATGTTACCGAGATCCAAAAGCATTTGGCACTCCTTTCAAAGCTGGACATAGAACAGTACAGGCTTGCGGACTACGATCGCAACAAGGTTGTTGATATAAACGACGCAACATGGATCCAGTATGTTCTTGCTGAGTTGTCAGAACCTCCGACAACAGTTCCGGATGAAGAGTACAATGTTTTGTTCACTAATTCTCTGGGTTGGGAAGGAACGATTTACTGCTATTGCTGGTACAGCGACACCGGTACCCCGATTGAAAACTGGCCCGGAACTCCGATGACATATGTCGGAAAGAACGAGTATGATCAGGATCAGTATAAGTTCCCGGTGCCGGACGGTGTTGACCGTGTCATCTTCACAAACGGATCGGTTCAAACGGCTAATATTCCGCTCGACCGCACGGTAACCGGCTACTATGCGCTCGAGGAAGTTGAAGGAGCAAACGGACGTCACCTGTGGGGCACATGGACAGTTACTCCTTAATAATACAATAAATGCACTTTAACTTGGGGGCTGTCGCAAAATGATGCGGCAGCCTCTCAGCATAAGTAACAGATAAAGACTTGTAAAATATCAT
>CAJODI010000009.1 GCA_905233145.1 uncultured Ruminococcus sp.
GTATCCATACGTCAGTATGCACACTGATTATTTGAACATTCTGACGAAAAATCTGACTACGCAATCCGCGCACCAGAATTATGCGGTATTGCCTTAATTGAAAATTGAAATTTTGGTCGGGAATAAAAAGGGGTAAATCAACTCATTTTGTTCCCGACTGTTTTTTGTGTACATGTTTATTGAATACCTATGTAATTTTAGAATGTTATATTTTAGTATGTTTTTACTAAAATATAACAATAATACATTGACTTTTTCAAAAAATATGGTAATATTAATTTGAGAGTAACAAACAAAATATTGCCAATTTTCAGTCTGCAATCTTTAATAACTCAACATGAATGACAAGGAGTGATTTTTATGAAAAAGATTTTAACAATTTTACTTTCTGCTGTTATGATGACTTCTTCCGTGTGCTTCGGAGCGTCGGCGGCTGAGACTTCAAACCCAAAAGAAAGACTAAAGCTGTTGGTTGATTATCTTGATGAGCGCAATCAGCTTTACGGCGGAGTTGAAGCTTACGATTATTCGACAAACAGCTTTTTGGCAAAGGCAAAGGAGGTATACAACGCCGATAGCTCGACTGACGAGGATTACAGCGAAATCTATTCCGAAATAATCTCCTCTGTTTATTCGGCGAATATAGATACCGAATATGCACGTCAGGCTCTTGAAAATATTGAGCAGGAGCAAAACTATAATAATTGGTATTCAACTGATGATTGGGAGCTTTTGCAGGCCAAAATTTCTGCAATGAGATCGGCTGCCGATGATTATTCTGAAACACAAAATTACTGGGGACCCGACAAGGAGACCGGCGAGCCAACGCTTCTTACAAGGTACATCTACAGCGACGAACAGTCAAAGACATTAACAGACGCTTTTCACGATTTGCTTCAAACCGTGAATACAGTTGCCGAAAAGGATTTTGTAAAGGGAGACGTTGACGGCGACGGAAGCGTAACGGTCGGCGACTCAACATTGATTCAACTGTATCTTGCCGATTTGTGTGAGCTGACCATTCCTCAAAGAATGAGAGCCGAGGTGAAATACCGCAGCTTTGACAAGAACGACATTGAAAACCCGACGGTTGACGCTGCAACCGAAATACAGCTTTACCTTGCCGAGCTTACGGACGACTTTGACAATATCGGTTTGCTTTCCGAAGAAATCGAATCTCACGAAACGCCCGAATTCATAAAAGCGCGTTTGATGAATTATTTCTTCTGTCCCTGCAAAAGAGAGAGGACAGCACTGGGTAATACCTATTATTTGTCAAGCTTTATTCAGCCGTTTTATGATAATTGCACAACTCAGGGAATTGTTTTTTGATCGGAAATTTTCTGTGTTTTGATGATTAAAAATCTAATCGAGGGAGTCTTTTCAGGCTCCCTCGTTTTTTACGATATAGGAAATTACATATCTAGCTGTTGAACACGTTTATCATTATCAACATAGTTTTGATAGGTGGGCGAGAGTGCCACCAACACTAATTATTAACACTAAAAATAAAAGCATCATATAAAAACTATACATATTTCACAAACTGTAATTCAACCACAAGATATGGGTGGAAAATAAGCAAACACTATGATATAATATACAATATATTGATAGCAAAGCCACCGGGATTTTGTGACGGGGAGTTTCCGTTTTTGGGCAACACTGCCGATGGCTAACCAAAATTTACGCAGGGCGTGACTTTTTTCGAGGTGCTGTATGACAAAAGGCTTGATCCATTCAGTCGAAACCTTTGGAGCCGCGGATGGTCCGGGAATCAGGTATATAATCTTTTTGCAGGGCTGCAAAATGCGCTGCCGATATTGCCACAATCCCGATACATGGCGGATGGATTCCGACGATATGCGTTCTGCCGAAGCGTTGCTCGATCATGCCGAGCGTTACCGCGCCTACTGGGGCAGTGACGGAGGAATTACCGTCAGCGGGGGAGAGCCGCTTTTGCAGCTCGATTTTCTTTTGGAGCTTTTCAAAAAGGCAAAGCTTAGGGGGATCAATACCTGCATTGATACTGCGGGTCAGCCGTTTTCGCGCGGTGAGCCGTTTTTTTCGCGCTTTAAGGAGCTTATGCAATATACGGACCTTTTGCTGTTTGATATAAAGCACATCGATCCTGCTGAGCACAAGGCTCTTACAGCTCAGCCAAACGAAAATATACTTGACTGCCTGCGGTATCTTAGTGAAATCAAAAAGCCTGTTTGGATTCGACATGTTATTGTTGAGGGGATAACCGACAACGACGAATATCTAAGGCAGACAAGAGAGTTTATAGATTCACTTGACAATGTTGAGCGCGTTGAAGCTTTGCCATATCACGGCATGGGCGTATATAAATGGGAAAAGCTTGGAATTAAATATACATTGGGGAATATCAAGCCTCCATCCGAAAAGAGGCTTGACAGCGTGAGAAAAATTCTCGGGGCAACCTGACCGATGTAGTGTGTGTGAAAGAGGAGAGGAATCAATGAAAAACGAATGGAGAGGCTTTAAAAGCGGACATTGGGAGAACGACGTAAATGTGAGGGATTTTATCCAACATAATTATACTCCATACAACGGTAACGAGGATTTTTTGACCTGTGCTACCGAGGACACAGCAGAGCTTTGGAACGAGGTTCAACGCTTGCAAAGGCTTGAACGCGAAAAGGGCGGAGTTCTGGATATGGAAACCGAGGTCGTTTCCTCAATCACCTCCTACGGAGCGGCATACATCAGCGATGAGCTGAGGGACAGAGAAAAAATTGTAGGACTGCAGACCGACAAGCCGCTCAAACGCGCGTTTATGCCATATGGAGGAATCAAAATGGCAGAGGATGCCTGTGCAACCTACGGCTATCAGCCCTCGCGAAAGCTTCACGAGATTTTTACTCAGTATCACAAAACTCACAATCAGGCGGTTTTTGACGCATATACTCCCGAAATGAGAAAATGCCGCCACAACAAAATTCTTACCGGTCTGCCCGACACCTACGGCAGGGGCAGAATTGTCGGCGACTACAGAAGAATTCCGCTCTACGGAATAGATTTTCTTATTGAGAAAAAGCGGGAGGATTTGAGCAACGCCGACGGCGGTACGATGTCGGATGAAATAATCCGCCTAAGAGAAGAGGTTGCCGAGCAGATAAGGTCCTTGAAGCTTATGAAGGTTATGGCTGAAAGCTACGGCTACGACATCTCGCGCCCTGCCTGCAACGCCAAAGAAGCGGTGCAGTGGCTGTATTTTGGCTATCTTGCGGCTATAAAAACCCAAAACGGCGCTGCGATGTCAGTCGGAAGAGTTTCGACCTTTATTGATATCTACATTGAAAGAGACCTTGAAGAAGGTACGATCACCGAGCAGGAAGCTCAGGAGCTGATCGACCATTTTGTTATGAAGCTCAGAATGGTCAAATTTGCGCGGATTCCAACCTATAACCAGCTTTTTTCGGGCGATCCGGTGTGGGCAACGCTTGAGGTAGCCGGAATGGGTCAGGATGGTCGCTCAATGGTAACAAAGAACGATTACCGGTTTTTACATACGCTTGTAAATATGGGACCCTCTCCCGAGCCTAATCTTACAGTGCTTTACAGCAGCCGGCTTCCAAAAAGCTTCAAGAGATATGCTTCCGAAATTTCAGTCAAAACCTCATCTATTCAGTATGAGAACGATGACGTTATGCGTCCGGTCTGGGGTGATGATTATTCTATCTGCTGCTGCGTTTCCGCAACCCAAACCGGCAAAGAAATGCAGTTTTTCGGCGCAAGAGCAAATCTTGCAAAATGCCTTCTTTATGCAATTAACGGCGGAACAGACGCGATTACGGGCGAGCAGGTGGGACCAAAATATCCTCGTATCACAAGCGACTATCTTGATTTTGAAGAGGTGGTTGAAAGGTACGACAAGATGATGGACTGGCTTGCAGGAGTTTATGTTAATACTCTTAACCTGATTCATTATATGCACGACAAATACTACTATGAAGCGGCGGAAATGGCTCTGATTGATACCGACGTAAAGCGAACCTTTGCAACGGGAATTGCAGGCTTTTCACATGTTGTGGATTCGCTCAGCGCGATAAAATACGCAAGGGTTAAGACGATTCGCAACGAGCAGGGCATGGTTGTTGACTATGAAACCGAAGGCGAATTTCCTCGCTACGGCAACGACGACGACAGAGCCGACATCATTGCGGTCAATCTCCTAAAGACCTTTATTACCAAAATCAAAAGATACAAAACCTACCGAAACAGTGAGCCGACGACTTCGATTTTGACAATCACCTCAAATGTAGTCTATGGCAAGGCCACCGGATCGATGCCTGACGGAAGAAAGGCGGGCGAGCCGCTTTCTCCGGGAGCAAATCCGGCTTACGGAGCAGAGAAAAACGGACTTTTGGCTTCGCTCAACTCAATTGCCAAGCTGCCCTATGAGTACGCGCTCGACGGAATTTCAAATACTCAGACAATCAGTCCCTCTGCTCTGGGAAACAACGACGATGCCCGGGCAGAGACGCTCTATCATATTTTGGACGGATATTTTGACAAGGGCGCGCATCACCTTAACGTAAATGTTTTCGGCGTTGACAAGCTAAAGGATGCAATGGAGCACCCCGAAAAGCCGGAATACGCAAACTTTACCATCCGCGTGTCGGGGTATGCAGTCAAGTTTATAGACCTGACTCGCGAGCAGCAGTTGGACGTTATTGCAAGAAGTGAACATAGATCACTTTAATACGGAGAAGCCGGTAAAGTATTTCTGATTTTTTGGTTGACTATAGTATTATTTTGTGCTATTATACTTGTAGATAATTGTTTTTAGTATAATTTTGAATAGTATGTCCCGAGAGGAAACAATAATGTTAAGTCTTGATGCTTTGATCGACATAGAAACAATTTCCGTATTGATAACGGTAATCATTATGGGCTTTTGTATTGTATTTGAATCTCGCAGATCAAAACGTTTGCCTGTGGAAATAGTTTTTGTATCTATTCTCGTATCTGAGCTGTTCTTTTTTATTTTTAGTTTGTTGCAGCATCTTGCTCAAAGAAGTATGCTTACCAAACATTTGATTGTATTTGAGAGAGAGTATTATGTTTTCAGGGGACTTTCAAACATATCTCTGTTTGTTCTGCTTGTTGCATACGTTATCTGTGTAGTGACATACCTTGCCGATGATTCAAAACCCGTAAAGCTTTTTATGGTTACATCAATTATCGCGTGCTGTCTTGCCGCTGCGTTATTTCTGTTTTCTATAATGATCCCTGAAGTGAACGACATTTTGTATTCCTGCGATTTTTTTGGCAGGCAAACTGCAAATGTGTTTTATTTAATGTCGGCTGTAGTTTTTTTAATTGCGGCATTTATGATATTTTTGTTTGTAAAATACTTTAACCGAATACGAAAGCCGATTCTTTTTGCTGTTCTTTCGTTCGTATTGTGTCCCGCTGTCGTTTTGTTTCTGCATTTTTGGGGATTTGATTATAATTTGATTTATCCTGCTATGATAGTTTCCTTTATCTTCATGTTTTGTTTTGCATATATGTGGCAGGTTGAAAAAAAACGTGAACAGCAAATAATAATTTCCAACACCAGGCTTTTTATGCTTCAAAATCAAATAAGACCGCACTTTCTTTACAATACGCTCAATTCAATATATATACTTTGTGAAAAAGATCCTGCGGCTGCGCAGTTAGCCATAAGCAATTTTTCCGAGTATATGAGGGCGAATTTGGATTGTTTGGAAGGAGTCAGTCTAATTACTTTGGACAAGGAGCTTGAGAATGTCGAGCACTATCTCGAATTGGAAAAAATGAGATATGGGGACAGTCTTGAAATAGAATATGACATCGACATTGTTGACGTTATGATTCCGCCTATGACAATTCAGATTCTCGCGGAAAACGCGGTTAAGCACGGCATAGAAAGAAAATCAGACGGAGTCGGCAAAATCGTAATCAGGACACGTCGTATGGCAAAATCCGATCTTATTATTGTTGAGGACAACGGAGTTGGATTTGATGTTGAAACGTTAAACAGCGGCACCGGATCGCACATCGGTATAAATAATGTGAGGGAGAGGTTAAAACAACTCCTAAACGCGACTCTCATAATAGAAAGTGAAAGAGGAAAATCAACAGTCGCAACAATTAGCATACCGAAATGCCGAACAAGCTCCGTATTGAATAAAAACATATATAGTTAGAAAGAAGCATAATAATGAAAATTCTTGCTGTAGATGATGAACCCATTGCACTTGAAGGGCTTGTGAGTGCGATTTCCAAGGTTGACCCTTATGCAGATGTGCATGGCTTCGGAAACGTATCCGACGCGCTTATGTACGCTTTTGTTTCACATCCTCAGGTTGCATTTTTAGACGTTAATTTTCGGGCGGAAAGCGGACTTGATCTTGCAAAAAAACTAAAAGAAATAAATCCGCAAATTAATATTATTTTTACAACCGGTCACAAGCAATACATGGAAGAAGCTTTCAGAATGCATGTTAGCGGATATATTGTAAAACCCGTAACTCCTGAAAAAATAACCGGAGAATTGGCAAATTTAAGAACCCCTGTCTATGATTGTTCCGAAAAAAAGGTGCGCGTGCAAACCTTCGGAGATTTTGAGGTCTTTGTCAATGACAAGCCTTTGCAGTTTTCTTATCTTAAGACCAAGGAAATTTTTGCTTATCTCGTTGATTGCAGAGGAAGCATGTGTACCAACGGCACGCTTATCTCTCTGCTTTGGGGAGATGACGATCCCTCTGCTCACCGCTCATATCTCAGCAATTTGCTTGCCGATCTTTCAAAAACATTAAAAGACGTCGGCTGCGAAAACGTTCTTATCAAACGCCGCGGACAGATTGGAATCGACACTACAAAAATTGACTGTGACTACTATAGATGGCTAAAGGGAGACCCGCGTGCGCGTGCTGCCTTTGCCGGAAAGTATATGTATCAGTACAGCTGGGCTGAGGTTACCCTTGCATCTATGCTTTAGGAAAAAACATCTAACATCTGTTTTACAGTTCTTTAAAAAACTTAAGGCAACACCGCATAATTCATGGCGCACGCCTTGCTTGCATATTATTCCGTCAGACTGCCCAAAAATCAGTATGCACACTGATTATTTGTATATTCTAACGAAAAATCTGACTACGCAATCCGCACACCAGAATTATGCGGTATTGTCTTAAGGTGACTTTATTAGGTTGCTTTATTTTTACTTTTAAAGAAAAAATTTGAAATAAAGTATCATAATTATTTACTTTAAAAAATCATTTATCGATATTTATTGACAAAAACTTAGCGCTGTTTTTTTTTTTTTTGTATTTTTTGACAAAATTGAGTATTTATGACAATATTGTGACGGTATTGTGATATTATTATGTATATCAGTGCATGTTCAGTGACATTTTATATTGTATATATAATGTTAAGTAAGTATTTTTATTTATTTTTTATTTTATATTTGTAAATTTCTTTAATTCTGCATTATTTTAATATGTTTTTAATGTAATATTTATACATAATTACCAATATTCTGTATTTTGTTTGCCGGACAAAACGGTAGATACGCCGACAAAAGAAAGGCTGATTACATACATGACTGACAAGGAATTAAAAAAGCTCAGACGCGGCGAGCTGCTTGATATGCTTATCTATCAAACCGAGCAAAACCGAAAATTACGCGAGGAGCTTGATTCTGCCAACAGCAAATTGGCGCGCAGAGATATTGCGATAAAAAAATCCGGCACAATGGCAGAAGCGTCTCTGCTTATCAGTGAAGTTTTTGAGTCCGCTGATCGTGCGGCACGATTTTACCTTGAGAATATTGAGAGGCGCAATCGTGAAACCGAAGATTTTTGCAAAGAGATAATAGCTCAGGCTCAGCGCCAAGCCGAGGATATAATTTCCGGTGCGAAGCAAGCTGCCGGTGACGTTTCAAACAACGGCAGTCGCGGAAAAAATAATCACCTTGAGTCACAATTCAGCGAAACCGAAAGCCGGGAAAATGATTTATGAACAGATACATGCCGGGTTCGCCTGCTGATCTTCCTAATCTTAAACAACTTAAGGCTGAATCCGAAAAATTTAAACATAAGAAGCGATTTCGCAAGGTATTAAAAAACACCGTTTTTACATTGGTTACTGTGTCAGCAGCCGCAGTATTGATTGCGGCATTGCTCCTGCCGGTGCTGAGAATATACGGAACCAGTATGGATCCTACGCTCAGCGAGGGCGACATTGTTATTTCTGTCAAAAGCAGCAGCTTTGAAACAGGAGAAGTTGTGGCGTTTTATTATAACAACAAAATACTTGTAAAGCGTGTAATCGCTCATTCGGGCGACTGGGTCGATATCAACGACAAGGGCATCGTTTTTGTAAATGACCAAAAGCTCAGCGAGCCCTACGTTTCTGAATTTTCTCTTGGCGACTGCGATATCGAATTACCCTATCAGGTTCCGGAATCCAGATTGTTTGTTATGGGAGATCACCGAGACGTTTCGGTCGATTCACGAAACACTTCCGTTGGTTGTGTTGCAGAAGAGCAGATAGTCGGAAAAATTGTATTCAAGGTTTGGCCGCTGTCCGGCTTTGGAAAGATATAATAATTTCATTATACTCTTTGTCGAAACGGCTCGGAACACAAGCCTGCACCGGATATCCTGGGAATAATACACATAGAATATTACCCGTTTGTAAAATCACAAATATATATGATGATACCGACGGAGGTAAATCGTTTTTTTGACGAGGATTTGCTATGATTAAGAGATTATTGTTAAAACTGAAAAATATTAAAATCAGCCGAAGGAATGCTAAAAAGGTTCTTGCTGTTCTTTCGGCGATCACGGTTTTTTCAACGACATACGCGCTTATCCTTCCGGCTATAACGATCGACAAGGATACAGCGATCGACGAGCCGGGTCTGGATGTTTATAACACAGAAGGAGACGGAAAGCTTGTTTTGTCGGATTCGGTTCCCGGTGACATGACTGAACTTATTTCCAGAAGCGCTTCGTGCTCGGGTCTTTCTGTTGGCGCAGTACTGACTGACGGCGTCTTTGACGAAGGCGTTCAAATGGAAGTTACTCCGATATCCGATGAAAGTATCATCAACGCCGCAGTTGATATAGCCAACGAGCAATTCCGCGAGGCAGACAAGGTACGTGCGGTAGAGATTTCGTTCAAGGATGAAAACGGTTCGGTTCAGTCCCCTGATGCACCGCTTAACCTTACACTTTCCGGAAAAGCTATTTCCGAAGCTTCCGATCCTGTAATAGTCAGGATCGACAACAACGGCAACGCCGAAGAGATCAGCGGAAAAGAATTTGCCGATCTGGTTTATCTCGAAAGCGAAAACAGCTCGGTATATGCAATTGTCGAAACTCACGAGCTTACAACCAGATACATTTCTGCCGACGGATCAAATTATGCGATCAGCGTGGAATATGACAAGGACGCGCAAATTCCCGAGACCGCTGAGCTTAAAGTTTCTGAGCTCGACCCGAACTCAAAGGAATATGAAGAATGTTTCTATGAAGCATATGGAAAGCTCCCTGCCGGAAAAGTTATTAAGGAAGCAAGATTCTTTGATATCTCGATCATAAATGACGGTCAGGAGATCGAGCCTGAAAGCGAGGTCAGCGTAAAGATTTCCTACGATCAACCTCTTGATCTTGAAGACGATAACGAGGTCATGTCTGTTCACTTTACTGATTCCGGTGCAGAGCTGAACAGTAATGTTGAAACCGCAGATGCAAATAAGGGCGGAAGTGTAGTTTCTTTTAATCAGAGCAGCTTCTCTGTAACAGGAACTTTGGTGACCTCAACATCTAATCTGCACCCAGGTTCGACTTATGTCTTGGTTGCCGAGAATAACGGAAGATATTATGCTGTAGGCAACAGCGGTTCGAGTTTGCCTTCTCAGGAGCTTTCGCTCACAATAGACGGCTCAAATGTTACGATCAACAACAGAACCTCTATTCCTAATAATTGTCTATGGACATACGGAACCACAAATAACGGTGCCACACTGAGAAACAAAAACTCCAACAGATATATTGTTATGTCAAGCTCTTGGATGGGAACTACAATGGCATCCTTGGCTTCGGCTCCGCTTACAATTGCATTCGGAAGCAACGGCAAAGCAACGATAAGAAATCAAAATAATTATAGTCTTGTTTTAGCCTCAGGAAACGGTTCATTCACAAGGTCTAATTCCACCGCTTCACAGTTCTACTTTATTGAATATAATACCGAGGGCGAATATCAAGTTAAATTCCACTATATAGACCGCGACGGAAACGACATTGTTCCGCCTGAGGTCAAGACAATGCAATACAGCGAATCAGCGGTTGATTTACAGACTCCGGAGTATATTAAATCCATTGACGGCTATGAATTCAGGGTCGTTCGTTACGGTGACGTCAAGGGCGACCGTATCAGGTATATTCAGAACAATAAGAATTCTTCAAGCGGAGAAATTGTCATCTACCTGAAAAATGAGCAGATGTATGCAAGTAACTCCACTAATACGCCATATACACACACTGTTGATTGGGGAAACGGCGTTAAATCTGTAGGCTATACCGACGTTATGGACGCTATAGATCTGACTAACAGAGCGGATCACATGATCGATATTTACGTTGCGTATTCTGAAGAAGGCAGCCCCGATCCGAACGAGCTCATAGATCAGTTAGCTTCTTCTTCTTCTTTGCCTGATGAAGAATTTCCGTTCGGCGCGCCGGATCACAACAAGAGACTGGTTCCAAACTACACGAACGGCGAATGGGACGGAACATATACCCTTTATATCGACGTTACCGGTAAGGCGGCGACCGTCAACGAAAAATCAAAGGCGGATATCCTGCTGATATACGATACCTCAAACAGTATGTCCACAAGCTCAGGTTCACAGACCCGTTATCAGATAGCTTATGACGTTGTAACAGACGTTGCGAAAGATCTTTTTGCTTACAACGACAGTGATGATGACGATCCGACTGTGCGAATAGCGATGGTTTCGTTTGCAAGTACGGCAAAGCAGCGATTCGGATATGTTGACAATTTGAACGCATTTAATTCGGGCTTTGCCTTTGCAAATCAGGCGTCAACATATGATAATGACATGTACGGCGCAACCAACTGGGAGGACGCACTTCAAACAGCATATACAGTTTGGGATGATGATGTTAATGGACATCGTGAGAACGTAAAGCAGTATGTTGTATTCATTTCCGACGGTGAGCCAACCTGCCGTGCAAGCTGGTGCGACTGGTATGATACCCGCGACTCCTTGGAGTACGTAACGACAAACGGCGTTCCCGGCACAAGAATAGATACGACGAATGGAGATAAGCCATTTTACCAGTACGGTTATGGAATCTTGTCAGATGGTGCCTACTATTATAAAGCTGTTGAGCATGCTTACACAAACGCCAAGGATGATGCAAGAGCCTTTGTCAACGCAGGAGTAAACTTTTACACCGTTGGTACATTCAACGACGAAGAATCTCTTCAGCATATGAATACCCTTGCAAACTATGCTTACAGCGGATTTGCTTATCCTGAAGTTAATAACAAAAACTATAAATACGCGGAAGATGCTACGGCACTTCATGACGTTTTCTCAGACATTATCCATGAGATCGCCATGGACTTTGGATACGGCAACGTGTCGATCATGGACTCAATGACCGCTGCTGCACTTACAACAGGAGATCTTATCGGACATGTGTCTGACTTTAAGTATTACAAAAATCCCGCAGGCGGCACTCTCACCGAATGGAACGGCGCACCGACTGCAACATATAACAAAGATACCAAAAAGGTAGACTGGGATCTCGCTTCGGTGGGTATGCTCGAAGGAAACACTACCTACACCCTTGGCTTTACGGTTTGGCCGAATCAGGAAGCGTACGATGCGATTATTGATTTAAACTATCAGATCGACAATGTAATGACTCCGGAAGAGGTTGACGCCTACGGCAGAGAGCATTATCCGGATGTCTATCCTTACTTAAGAAAAAACAGTGCGAATCATTTTATTGTTCAGTCTAATGCAGAAGCAGAGTTAGACTATGAACGATTTATAGTTGAGGATGGCGGTACTCCAAAATCTCTCGGAAGAGAAACGGCGGGTTATTCCTTCCCGAATATGGAAACGACAAAGCATTATTTGAGCGTTTCAAAATTATGGAATGATACCCTGCAAGATTCAAACAGATTTAGATCGGTAGTCTTTGAAGTTTATGAGGATTACGATGATTCTCCCGGAGCAACCAACTCTCCTTATGCAACAATAACTCTGGATGCTTCAGACCAGGATCCTAACGATCCACATAGATGGAAAAAACAGATTGAAATTTCTCCCGGTATCATAAAGACCGAAATCAACGGAGACGATCCAATCAATGAGGGTCATACTTATCGTGTATTTGAAGTTGGATATACAGATAAATTTGGTAATTTCCATGATCTTAAAAACGGAAATGATGATTATCGTTATGAGTTTAGTCAAGAGACGGTTATACCGATGCTTTCCGACGGCTCCATGATATTATTAAACGACGCTGACGGAGACGGAGAGCTTACCGGTACAAACGATCTTCGCGGTGGTATCAACCTTTACAAGGAAACTCTTGGTCAAGATGGAAACCGGATTTATACCGATGATGAGTATGAATTTATTTTACATTACACAGTTCCGGAAAGATTTATTATCGGTGAAGAAAATGGTCATCCTGTGTATGATCCAAATGCATTTCCGCTTTGGTATACAGTGTATACCGATGTAGATATGGACGGTGACTATTTTGGAGAAAATGATGTTGCGGGTATTCCCGATACCGAAGAAGGGTGGAGTACACTCGACGATGGGGACCACGTAAAAATCAAGTCGAATCAGATGATTCGTATTATCAATGTTCCGATCGGCACAGATTATTCTTTTGAAGAAATTAATGTTCCAAGTGGCTGGAACTTCGATCATGCAAATATCGAGATTGAAGGCGAAATTGTAAAAGCTCAAAACGGTCCTAATTCGTTTGGTAAATACATTATTAATCATTCTACGGTTGCCAATGCAGCGCATGAGGTCACATTCTACAATCGTTTGGTTCATTATGAGGTCAAGCTTCATAAGGTAGATAAAGACAACAACGCTGTGCCGTTGCAGGGAGCTGCTTTTGAGGTTTATTCTCGTCCTGGCAAGAATCCGTCTGACCTTGTGACCATTAACGAAAAAACCCGGTTCACCACGGATGAAAACGGTGATCTGTCGCTCGGAATTGATTTGCCTGTAGGCACATATTATCTGTACGAGCTGACTGCTCCGCCGGGCTACAGACTGCTGGCTGAGCCTATTATTGTTACCGTGGCATCGGGATCAATAACTTATTCTCAACCTGAGAATGATTCAGGAGCGACTCAGACAGCAACCTTGACTTCCGGTACAAATATTCCGTATTATACTATTATTGCTGTTAATGAACCCTCCGGAGATTTACGCATTATAAAAATTGATGCGGAACATCCCGATGTTACTCTCGAAGGAGCAGTTTTCAACCTTTATAAGTTACCTGAAGGACAAAGTGAGGAAGACTTAATTGATTCCGGCACAGGTATAATCAACCGAGAACGTTTGGAACCGGTTACTGTTTCGGATAAAACAGATCTTGAATCAGGATCAGACGGTTCTATCCTCATTCCCGACGGACTTCCATTCGGCACATACTATCTGTTTGAGGTAACGGCACCTGAAGGATTTGCCGCTTCAAAGCATCCTGTTAAAATTACTGTTTTTGAGGACGGCGAGGTTACCTATATTCAAAAGGATTATAATGCCGGACAATTGCAGACTGCGCAGCCTGTAGAATCAGGCGGTACAACTACGCTGACTGTTTATGTTGCAAACGGCACAGGCGTAATGCTTCCGCACACCGGCGGCGTGGGCACTTGGATGTATACTACAGGCGGTATAATGCTTGTTTGTATAGCTGTTTTGACGCTTTGCATCAATCTAAAACGGAGACGGTGCGAAAGGGGGAATGAATGATCTCCTGAAAGCGTCTTGAACGCGCAGCTCTATGCTGCATCATTAACCCGCCTGTACAAACCGTTTTTTAAACGGAAAAAAACGGCGTGGAAAATAGGAATTTCCTAATAAAAATTCAAAAAGAAAGGATCAAAAAAATGAAAAAGATTATTTCAATCATGCTTGCTTTGTTCATGGCGGCAGCTCTTACTATACCTGTAGCTGCAGCTCCAAATGACGCAAACCACACCATCACTATCACGAATACCGACTCTTCAATAAAGCATATTTATGAAGCTTATCGTGTATTTGAAGGTAACCTTGATACCAATGACGAAGTCTTAACAGACATTAAGTGGAGTGACGGTGTTGACGGAGCTGCTCTTCTTGAAGATCTTAAGACCAATATTTCCGACTTTGCTTCATGCCAATCTGCTAACGATGTTGCAAACGTTTTGGTAGATTACCTTGACAACAACAATTCATCCTCTATTGATAATTTTGCTTATGTAGTTGGCAATCACCTCGCTACTGTTGCAGGCACATCTACAGAGGATGCTTCTCCTTATACAATTGATGTAACAGGCGACGGCTACTATTTCATCAAGGATAAGAACGATTCTGTTACCGCAGAAGGTGAGTCTTATTCAAAGTATATGCTCAACGTTGTTCATGATGTAACAATCGAAGCTAAGGATGAACACCTTACTCCTGAAAAGAAAATCGTTGATGGTGCCAATGAAGTTTCTTCAAATGTATCAGCTATCGGCGATACAATCACATTCAAGGTTTCAATCGACGTTCCTAAGATGGATGGCTATAAGGCTTACACCTTTACAATGAACGATACACTTTCAAAGGGTCTTGAGTTTGACGAAATCAAAAGCGTTGTTGTTGCAAATAATACACTTACCGAGAATGATGCAAACGGTTATACAGTTGAAGCTGTAAAGAATGCTGACGGAACAACAACACTTACTGTTGACTTTAAAAACTTTATTCGTTTTAAGCGTTACTCAAACACAGACAACAAGGTTGTAATCACTTACACAGCTACTCTTGATAATGACGCAGTTATTGGCGTTGAAGGTAACCCCAATACTGTAGATTTTACTTATTCTAACAAACCTTCTTCTACCGGCGAAGGTGACGGCGGCGACACAGGTATCACTCCTGAATCAGAAACAGTTACTTATACCACAGGTCTTAACCTCCTCAAGGTTGACGGCAGCGACAATGCAAAGGTTCTTGAAGGCGCAAAATTCACAATCGAAGGCAATGGCCTGAACACTGTAATTACAACAGGTACAAAGTTTGAGAAGGCTCCTTATACAGCTGACGCAAATGAAACTGTTGACGCTGACACATATTATCTCCTTGATGACGGCACTTACACAACAACAGAGCCTGATTCTTACACAGGTGACACATATGTTCTTGTTCACTTCACAAAGTATACAACAAAGAGCGCAGGTGTTGTTTATGACGGCACAACAGGTCCTGACGGTAAGACAAGCTTCATGGGACTTACAGCAGGCACATATACACTTACCGAGGTTGAGTCACCTGACGGATATAACCTCCTCACTCAGCCTATCGAGTTTGAAATCACCTGGAACGCAACAGACGGTTTTGCTGTAGCAGCAGATGATCAGAGCGGCGTAACATACGATGCAGCTTCTGGCACATTCAAGATCACTGTTGAAAACAACAAGGGTTCAGTCCTTCCGCACACCGGTGGTATCGGAACAACAATCTTTATGTTTATTGGTGCTTTCCTCGTACTCGGAGCAGCAGTTATTCTTGTTTCAGTAATCGTTACAAGAAAAAGAGAGAGATTCTGATTTAATCCGCTAATTGTATAACAATTATAATATCTGTTGATTAAAGCTACGCCTAAAGCAGGCGAAAAATCGGGGAGACCAAAATAGGTCTCCCCGAGGTTTAATAAAAAAGTTTGGTATATGAAAAATAAGCTTCCGGTCATACTCCCGTTAGTCGTCCTGATTTTTGGACTTGCTGTATTTTTGTATCCCACCTTTGCAAATTACTGGAATACATTTACGCAAACCAAGGCAGTAAGAACTTATGTTGAAGATGTAGAAAAACTCAACGAAGAAGAATACGCCAGAATGCTTGACGAAGCAAGGGAATATAACAAAATGATAGCAAAAAGCGGCATTCACTGGCGGATGTCCAACGAAGAAAAACTTAAATATTCAGCCCTTCTTAATCCCGGAGGTAACGGGATGATGGCTTATGTTGAAATCCCTAAGATTGATGTTGTTCTCGGAGTTTATCACGGAACTAATGACGAAGTTCTGGTGAGATCTGTCGGTCATATCGAAGGATCTTCTTTGCCGGTTGACGGCGATAGTGTACACTGTATTTTGTCGGGACACCGCGGACTTCCGAGTGCCAAGCTCTTTACAGAGCTTGATAAGCTTGCGGAAGGTGACACTTTTATGATAAGAACGTTGAACGAAGTGTACACATATGAGGTCGATAAGATAAACATTGTTGAGCCTAATGATCTTTCAACGCTTAATATTGAAAAGGGAAAGAATTACTGTACGCTGGTGACTTGTACTCCTTACGGATCAAACACGCACAGATTACTTGTCAGAGGGCATATGGTAGAAACAGTTGATACGCGAGAGATTATGATACTGTCAGAAGCTTTGCAGATTAAATCTACTTATATCGCAGCTATAATCGCTGTTCCAACACTGATTATAATCGCGATCGCTGTTATTATTTTTAGAAGAAAACCGCACATAACGGATCCTGAGAAGCTGACAGAAATGCTTCTCGCCGAGGCAGATAAAATAAAAAAATCAAATAGAAATCATCTTCATAAATAAAAGCTGTTATGAAGTGACTTTGCGCTATTGACAAAGGTCACTTCATAACAGTTTTTTATCAGAAAATACTATTATACAGAGCATAAAGTCGCACAGCAAACCTTTTTTGCTCCTGCTTTTGTAAGAATTCTGCAACATTCTCCCAGGGTGTTTCCCGAGGTTATGATGTCGTCGATAATCAAAACAGATTTATCGGCGACATCATTTTTGTTGACAGCACGAAAAACTCCTCGCACATTTTTCTCTCGTTCGCTGCCCTTAAGCGTGTGCTGCGCTTTGTTTTGCTTATGCTTTTCAAGCATACCGGCATAAGGAATATTCATTATTTTTGCACATTCTTTCGCAAGAAGCTCCGCTTGATTATAGCCGCGTTTTTTCTTGTCCTTTATATGCATCGGAACACATGTGACGACGTCAAAATCAATTTCACGAAAGATTTCGAGAACCGACTGCACAATCAAAAATGAAAGCTGCGGAGCGTATGAGCCCATATGCCGAAATTTGAAGCTCTTGACCGCTGTTGAATACGGCTCTTCATACGGGAGCGGGGCTGAACATAAATATCCTCCGCGTGCGAATTTTGTAAAGCTTTTATCCGGCAGCTTTTTTCTGCATTGTTCACATGCGTATTCGTCGGGATATATTATTTTTTCGCAGTAAGGACAAATAGTCGGAAAGAAAATATGCAGAACATATTTGCGTAGCTTTTGCGACATGTCTTTCAAAGATAATCACCGGCTCATAGATTTTTTAGGTTACCTAATCATTATAGCTTGTTCGTTAAAAAAATGCAAATCACTTAACAATTCACGGCACACACCTGGATTATAATGTATTGTCTTAAATAAAACTTGACAATCATTCGCAAATTTGATATACTAATTTGCGAAACAGTTGCAAATTGAGGTGTATACAATGCCAAAATATATGACAAAGCAACGCAAAGCTTTTTTAGAATTTTTATCAGAGCATTCGGATGAACAGCTTTCGGTTAAGCAAATCGCCGTAGCTCTTGAGGACAGAAATATCAGCCTAAGCGCGGTTTACAGAAATCTCTCGGCTCTTGAAGAGGACGGCAAAATCCGCCGCGTCAGCAAAAGCGGCAGCAGAGAGGTTTATTACCAATATATAGGCGACGAGCATTGCAGGGATTGTTTGCATCTTTCGTGTGAAAAATGCGGCAAAACCTTTCATATGGGTGTTTCCGGTGCGGAGACGCTGATAAAGAACGTCGCTTTGGCAGAGAATTTTGCTGTTGACAAATCAAATACTGTGCTTTACGGAATATGCAAGGCTTGTCAAAAGAAATAATTGGGGGAAATATGAAAAGACTGATTTGCATTTCGCTGTGTGCTTTTATTGCAGTTTTATCATTCTGTGGCTGCTCGGACGGTGAAAAAAACACTGATAAAAAGCTTTCTGTTGTTACTACGATTTTTCCGGTCTATGATTGGGTCAGGAATATCGCGGCTGACGGAAATATAGATATATCTATGCTGCAGGATGAGGGCGTTGATTTTCACAGCTATCAGCCCACTGCCGACGACATGATAAAAATATCCTCGTGCGATCTGTTTGTTTATGTCGGCGGAGAAAGTGATAAATGGGTTGACGACGCACTTAAAAACGCCTCTAATCCAAGCATGAAGGTGCTAAAGCTTTTTGACGCACTTGGTGATAATAAGCTTAAAACCGAAAAGTTCGTTGAAGGTATGGAAGCTGAGGACGAGGGCGACCTTGACAGCGACGAAGCTGAAAACGAAGCTGCTTATGACGAGCATATATGGCTTTCCGTAAAAATAGCGGAAGATGCCTGTAAAAAAATAAACGAAGCTCTGTCAACTCTGGATGAATCTAACAAAACCGTTTATACTGAAAGCTGCGAAGAATATATAGCAAAACTTGCCGGACTTGATGAAAAATACAAAAACACTATTGGCAAGGCAAAAAATAACACGCTCCTTTTTGGAGACCGTTTTCCGTTCAGATACCTTGCCGACGATTATAACCTTAACTATTACGCTGCCTTTGCCGGATGTTCTTCGGAAACAGATGCGAGCTTTGAAACAGTCGCTTTTCTTGCCGATAAGCTCGACGAGCTGAAGCTTAATGCTGTTCTCACGATTGAAGGCTCAGATCAAAAGCTTGCCAAAACTATAATTGAAGCTTCAAATACTAAAAACGCGGAAATCATTAGTGTGAATTCAATGCAATCTGTTACTAAATCGGAACTGGATAACGGATACAATTATATTTCTGTTATGGAAAATAACCTGGGCGCGTTTGAAAACGCGCTGTCATAAAAGGAGAGCTTTATGGCACAGCTTAGTTGTGTGGATCTAACCCTCGGGTATGAGGGAAAATCAATTATATCCGGAATCAATTTTGAAATCAACGCGGGAGACTATCTGTGTATCCTCGGTGAAAACGGTTCCGGAAAATCTACGCTTATGAAAACCTTGCTTGGTTTGCACAGCCCGATGGCAGGTACAATTAAAACCTCAGACGGACTTGATATTCGCGAAATCGGATATCTTCCGCAGCAGACGGTGATCCAAAGGGATTTTCCTGCCTCAGTCAAAGAGATTGTTATTTCCGGCTGTCAGGGAAGGTGCGGTCTAAGACCGTTTTATAACAAAGCCGAAAAAGCTCTTGCCGCAAACAACATGAAAAGACTTGGTATAGAAAACCTTGCGAAACGCTGTTATCGTGAGCTTTCCGGTGGTCAGCAGCAAAGAGTGCTGTTGGCGCGCGCTCTTTGCGCAACAGGCAAAATGCTGTTGCTTGACGAGCCGGTTTCGGGACTTGATCCAAAGGTAACCGCCGATATGTACAGCCTGATAAAAAACTTGAACAAGGACGGTATAACCGTTATTATGATTTCGCATGATATACGAGCGGCTGTTGAGTATGCAAGCCACATTTTGCATATAGGTGATTATGTATTTTTCGGTACCAAGGAAGAATATATTAATTCCAACGGCTTTAAAAGCCTGAAGGGAGCTGTTTGATATGAATTCTGTTTACGAAAACGCAGGAGTTTTTGAAAAGCTGGGAGCATATCTTCAATTCCCGTTTGTGCGCTACGCGCTTATAGTCGGTGTTTTAATTGCTTTGTGTTCCTCGCTATTGGGAGTTACCCTGGTGCTCAAGAGATTTTCATTTATCGGCGACGGACTTTCTCATGTTGCTTTCGGCGCGCTTGCAATTTCTGGAATTTTGGGCTTGACCAACGATATGGTTATAGTCATGCCGGTTACGATTCTCAGCGCGGTTTTGTTGCTTTCAACAGGCAAAAACGCAAAAATCAAAGGAGACGCGGCAATAGCAATGATATCTGTAGGAGCATTGGCAATAGGCTATTTGCTTCTTAACATTTTTTCGCCCTCAACCAATATTTCAGGTGACGTATGCACAACGCTTTTCGGTTCAACCTCGATTTTAACGCTTACGCCTGTTGAGGTTTGGATGTGCGTTATTCTTTCACTAGCGGTTGTGGTAATTTATATTTTGTTCTACAACAAGATTTTTTCGGTCACCTTTGACGAAAGCTTTGCAAGGGCAACGGGCATAAAGGCAGGAGCGTATAACTTACTTTTAGCGGTAATTATAGCCGTGATTATAGTTTTGGCAATGAACCTTGTCGGTTCGCTTTTGATTTCAGCTCTTGTTATATTTCCTGCGCTGTCTGCAATGCGTGTTTTTAAAAGCTTTAAATCGGTTACTGTTTGCTCTGCCTGTCTGTCGGTTTTTTGCGCAGCGTCGGGAATACTGATTTCAATTGTGTGTTCAACGCCGGTTGGTTCAACCATAGTTGCGGTTGACATTGCGGCGTATATCGTATTTTGGCTGCTGGGAATTGCAAGGAGAGTGAGTTGATGAAAAGACTGCTTTGTATATTGTTAAGTGCGTTGACTGTCTGTGTTTTTTGCGGCTGTCAGCAGCAGGCTGAAAACAGGATGCCCGACAAAGCCTCGGGAGTCGGAGATATTATGAAGAATGCTGAAAACAGTTCCGATGCTGTTGAAACCTTTGATATTACAATTCCGTCTGAAACTATAATTCCGGAAACGAATTATCCTGAACTTGACTATGATGCGGAAATCGATCTTACTGCGCTTAATTCCACAATGGTTTATTCCGAGGTTTCAAATATGATGAACAGTCCGCAGGACTATGTCGGGAAAAAAGTAAAGGCTACGGGCAGCTTTTCGGTGTTTACAAACCTTGATTCCGATAAATTCTATTATTCCTGCGTTATTGCCGACGCAACGGCGTGTTGTCAGCAAGGGCTTGAATTTGTCTTAGCTGAAGAGCGCAAGTTTCCGGAAGAATTTCCGATACAAGGCAGGCAAATTACCGTTGCCGGTGTTTTTGACACCTATGAAGAGGACGGAAAAACTCTTTGCTGTCTAAGCAACGCAGTAATGAGTTATTAGGGCTTGTATTAGCTTTTGCTTAAACAGATTGTATTATTTAATGTGTAGCTGCAACCGTAAAACTCGGAAAAAATATGCAGCAATTCAAAAAAACAAGCAAGGCGTTGAAATGTTTTTCGAGCCTTGCTTTTGTGTTTTACGAATATTTTTAGAAAACTTCAAAAAGTGAAAAACAGCGTGTCGTTTTCATAGACAGGTATTATATATGCGATAAAACGTTTTGAATTATCTCAATTCCTTTATCAATTCTTTCAATCGGAATTCCCGAAAAGCTCAGACTGATTTCATTGCTTTTGGTTTGCAGCGGCATTACTGAAACCGAATTTGCTTCAAGGTCAGCTTTGAGTTTATCCTGATTGAATTGAAAACCGGGATTTATTGTTAAATAAAGCGAGGTTTCGTTAAAAATAATTTTGCATTTGCCAAAGTGATTTTCAATGCTTTCAATTATTGCGCGGCTTTTTTCAAGATAAACTCTTCTTGCCTTGCGCAGATGAACATCAATTTTTCCGGTGCTGATATACCGGGCGAGAGCAAGCTGCTCAATTTTTGAAGCGGTTTGGTTTGTAAGACGGCTGATTTTTCTGTATTTGTTCATCAAAGCGTCAGGCATGACGATATAGCTGATCCTGACCGAGGGCAAGAGCACCTTTGAAAATGAGCCGATATATACCGTGTTTTGTGAGTCGTAGTTTTGAACACAGGGGACAGGGTGAGTGCTGTACCTAAGCTCTCCGTTGTAATCGTCCTCAATAATCAGCGCGTTGTTTCGTTTTGCCCATTCAATTATCTCCAGACGGCGTGTAACCGGCATATTTAAACCTTCCGTTCCCGAAAAATTCGGATTTATAAGTATCAAATCCGGATGGATCCTTTCAAGTGATGAAACGGAAGCTCCGCCTTTATCGCTTTCAAAATACGCGATTTCATATCCAAAGCTTTTGAAAACAAATTCCGACTGCACAAAGCTGTTGCTGTCCATAGCCACCAGTTTGTTTTGACCCAGCAGCGAACACAAAAGATAAAGCAGCGGCTGAGTGCCTGCGCCGATAATGATATTATCTGCCGAGGTATTTACGCTTCTGACGCCAAGCGCGTATTTTTGAAGGGCGTCTCTTAGTGTTTTTTCGCCCTGAGTATCTCCATAAGAGGTCAAAAGATAGTTGCTGTTTATAACGTCCTTTATATTCTTTTTCCATTCGGTAAGGTTTATAATTTTGTCGTCGATGCTCTTTCCGCTGAAATTATAGTGAGCGTAAGAGTATTTTTGCATGGATTTTTTGTTTTCGCTTTCGTGAGACGGAGGCGCGCTGAACTGGGCGGCAACAAAATATCCGCTTTGCGGTTTGTTATATACATATCCTTCAACGCAAAGCTGTTCGTAAGCGGAGGATACGGTGGTTTTTGATACTTCGAGAGCGTCGCAGAGCTTTCTTATTGACGGAAGCTTTGTATCCTTTTTGAGACTTCCGCTTTCGATTGTCGTTCTGATTGAAAGATAAATCTGCCTGTACATAGGCGTTTTTATACTTTTGTCTGCTGTAATAAAATCATAAAGCATATCTGCACCTCCTAATATATTTTACCACCGCTGAAAATTTATTGCAATACAGTTGAATTTTTATTTGCAAAACTGTATAATAAAATTATATAGGCAATACCGCACAATTCGCGGCGCACGCCTTGCTTGCATATTATTCCGTCAGACTGCCCAAAAATCAGTCCCCATACGTCAGTATGCGAACTGATTATTTGAACCACACCCGAATTATGCGGTATTGCCTATATATTTTTCTAAAGGAAAGTGATTTGATGAATTCGTCCGTAAAAGAGTTCTTTGAAAGCGTAAAGGGTAAAACTGTTGCTTTTATTGGGATAGGAACCAGCAACCTTCCGCTTATCAAACAGTTTGCCGAAAAGGGCGCAAAGGTTATCGCGTGTGATAAGAAGGATTTTAATGATCTCGGAGAAAATGGAATTAAAGCAAAGGAATACGGCGCGGAGCTTGTTTTGGGAGAAAATTATCTGTCGGACATAAGCGCGGATATCATTTTCAGAAGTCCGGGCACCCCTTTTTATAAAGAAGAGCTTGTAAAGCTTAGAGAAAGGGGCGTTGTACTGACGTCGGAGATGGAGGTATTCTTTGAACTGTGTCCCTGCCGCGCAATCGCTGTTACCGGTTCAGACGGAAAAACAACGACAACAACTATAATTTCGGAGCTACTTAAGGCTGCCGGAAAGACTGTACATCTTGGGGGAAATATCGGCAAGCCGCTTTTGCCTGAAATTGAAGATATCAGCTCCGAGGATTACGCGGTTGTGGAGCTTTCAAGCTTTCAGCTTATTTCAATGCGAAGAAGCCCGGATATTGCGGTTGTTACAAACCTTGCTCCCAATCACCTTGACATACACAAAGACATGGCGGAGTATGTTGACTCAAAAAGGAATATCGTTTTGCATCAAAGCGCGTTTTCAAAGGCTGTACTTAATCTGGATAACGAAATTGCAGACAGCTTTACCGAAAACGTCAGAGGCACTCTTGCAAAGTTCAGCACAAAACAAAAGGTGTATAACGGTGCTTATCTTGACGGAACAAAAATCTGCTACAGCGATTTTGGCAGCGTGACAGAGATTATGGATATAGCTGACATCAAAATCCCGGGTATGCACAACGTTGAAAACTATCTTGCAGCAATTTCGGCTGTATGGGGAATTGTTGACAAGGATATTATCATTAAGGTTGCGCGTGAATTCGGAGGAGTTGCCCACAGAGCTGAGTTTATAAGGGAGTTTAAAGGAGTTAAATATTATAACGACTCTATAGCTTCAAGCCCCACAAGAACTGCGCTTGGCACGCTTTCTCTTTATGATGAGAAGATAATTATTATTGCAGGCGGTTATGACAAGCACATTCCCTATGAGCCTCTCGGTCCTGTTATTAACAACAAGGTCAAGGTGCTTATTCTGCTTGGCGATACCGCGGCAAAAATTGAAAAAGCTGTTAAAGAAGCAGATAATTATGATGAATCGCAGATAAAAATTATAAAGCCGAAAATTCTGTTGAAGGCGATATTGTATCGCTTTCTCCGGCGAGCGCGAGCTTTGGACTATATAAAAATTTTGAGGAAAGAGGTAATCACTTCAGAATCATTGTCAACAATTTGAAGTGACGCACTTATGGATTTAAAGGAACTTATTTTTGAGCTTTGCCAAGCTGCGGGAGTTTCGGGAAACGAACAGCCTGTGCTTGAAATAATAAAAAATCGAATATCTCCGTTTGCAAAAACAAGTGTTGACTGCAACGGAAATCTTTTTGCAGTTCTCGGAAACAGACATGCAGAAAGAGAAATCCTTGTTGACGCACATATAGACAGAATCGGATTTATTGTTACCGATATTGACGAAAACGGCTTTGTAAAAATTGACGGCTGCGGAGGAGTTGATTCGCGCGTTTTGCAGAATACCGAGCTTGTAACTCAAAACGAAATCAAGCTTTACGGAGTGGTTTGTTGCCTTCCGCCTCATCTTTCTAACGGAAGCGAGGACAAGGCGGAACCGATTTCAAAAACGTGGGTCGATTTCGGTATGCCCAAGTACGAGCTTGTAAAATACATAAATCCCGGCGACGTCCTTACCTTTGGCAGCAAGCCTTCATGCCTTTTGGGCGACCTAATTACTGCTCCTGCGCTTGATAACCGCTGCGGAGCTGCCGCTCTGATAAGAATGTGCGAGCTGCTTAGCGGAAAAGAAATTGATTACCGCGTTACGGTGATGTTCAGCTCTCAGGAAGAGACCTTCGCGCTTGGAGCGAAAACAGGAGCGTTTAAGCATATGGCGGACGAAGCGATTGTTGTGGACGTGAGCTTTGCATCACAGCCTGATATTTCAGGGCTTTATTCAAAAATCGCGCTTTCAAAGGGCGGAATGATTGGCGTTTCTCCTATACTTAACCGCGATATGACAAATGCTTTGATAAAGCTTGCGCAAGACAAAAATATTCCGTATCAGCTCGAGCCTCTGGCATCTTTAACAGGAACAAACGCCGACCATATTGCGTGTACAAAGAGCGGAATAAAAACCGCGCTTGTTTCGATTCCCCAGAGATATATGCACACACAGCATGAGGTTATCTCGGTTTCTGACGTTGATAATACCGCGCGTCTTTTGGCGGAATACATTCAAAGCGGAGGTACTGCTAATGCTTGATTACGGACTTTTGAAAAAGCTTTGCCTTTGTTCGGGGATTTCAGGCGACGAAGGCAAGGTAAGAGAAATAATTCTCGGCGAAATCAAGGAATTTGCCGATGAAATTAAAACAGACAACTTAGGTAATATTCTTGTTAAGAAAAAAGGTAAAAACAGATCTGCCGCAAAACTCATGCTCTCGGCTCACATGGACGAGGTTGGGCTTATGGTTACCGAGATTACCGACGAGGGATTTTTAAAGTTTGATGAGGTGGGCGGAATTGACAGGCGCGTTTTGCCGGGTGAGAATGTTTTAATCGGAAAAAACTGTATTAACGGCATAATCGGGATCAAGCCGATACATTTGACAAAGGGCGACGAAAGGTCGTCTGTTCCTTCATACTCCGAAATGTATATTGACATCGGTGCAGAAAGCAGAGAACAGGCTCTTGAAAATGTATCACCTGGAGACAGCGTTTGCTTTGAACCGAATTTCAGAGAAAATGAGTTTACAATAACTTCAAAGGCGATTGACGATAGATTTGGCTGCTGTGTGCTTATAGAAATGATCAAGTCCGAGCTCGAATATGATATGGATTTTGTGTTTGCTGTTCAGGAGGAAGTCGGACTGCGCGGCGCCAAGGTTGCGGCTTACACGGTTGACCCTGAGTTTGCTTTGGTGGTGGAAACTACCACAGCCGCTGATATTCCCGAAATCGGCAAAATAAAACAGGTTTGCAGACTTGGAGACGGCGCTGTTATTTCATTTATGGACAAGCGGACAATTTATGACAAAGAAATGGTAAAGCTGGGCTTTGAATCCGCAGCGATTTGCGGTGCAAAGGTACAATACAAGCGTGCGGTTGCCGGAGGAAATGATTCCGGAGCAATACAACAAAGCAGGGGAGGAGTAAGAACGCTTGCGATATCACTTGCATGTCGTTATCTTCACTCGCCTTCGTGTATTGCCGACAAAAACGACTGTGAGAGCGTTTTGGAGCTTGTAAAATTCGTTTCCGCTCAAATAGCAGGCGGAAGGCTTTTAAATAGGGGCTAACAATGATTCTTTCAGCAAATGATTTTGAAAATTTTACATCCGCAATCTCCGGTATCTCCGGCTGTGATCCGTTTGCGTGCAGAATTATTTCATTGCACAACAGTTATCATCCCGGACTTGCTTTTGTTGATTACTGGATGATCACCGGAGAAAACGGCGAGATTGCCGGAGCAATTGCAAGAAACGGTACGAATTTTATTTTGTTAATTACCGAGCATTGTGATCTTGATGAGGTTTCTTCGTTTATGCGCGTTGCCGGAGCTACCGGAGTTATTTGCGGAGGCGAATATGAGCTGGAGCTTTTTGGCAGCAGAAGCGTCACCGGGGCTGTGCTTATGAGGAGCACAAAATTTGACTTGAAGGATGAAAACACAATAAAGCTATTTCAGCCTGATATACGTTCGGCTTATGAGCTTATAGTCAGATGTGCCGACGCTAATTTTGTACCGCCGCCCTTTGAGGATTTTTACGTTGACGTTAATCACAAGCTCAGACACAAAGCAATGCGGCTGTGCGGCATAGAGGAAAACAACAAACTGGCGGCGGTCGCAATGACTGTTGCCGAAAGCACTGACGGAGCTGTTTTGGGCGCGGTTTCCTGCGATCCGGATTTTCGGCGAAAAGGCTACGGCTCAAGCATTGTTAAATACATAACAAATATGCTGATAGAAGAAAATAAGTGCGTTTTTCTGCACCGCGCAAAAAACGCAAACGTGTCGTTTTACAATAATCTGGGCTTTAAGGAAGCCGGAAAATGGCGAGAATATTACTTTAAAGGGTGAAGCATTTGAGTTTTTTTGATATTGACCAAAGAATAACAGAAGCGTCGGACAAGGCTATGAAGCTTTGTGCGGACAAGCTCAGAGAGATTGATGAAATTCAGGAATATCATCAGCAAAAGATGATAAAGGCATTTCAAAACGCCGGCGTTAGAGAGAGCTATTTCAGCGGAACGACCGGCTATGGCTACGATGATTTTGGAAGAGACGCGCTTGACAGGGTTTATGCCTTTGTGTTTGACGCTGAGGACGCGCTTGTGCGGCATAACTTTGTAAGCGGCACCCACGCGCTGACGGTAGCGCTGTTCGGAATGCTAAGACCTAAGGATACCATGCTTTCGGTGACCGGAATGCCCTATGATACTATTCGCTCTGCAATCGGTATCGAGGGTGATTATCCGGGTTCACTTAAAGATTTTGGAATTAATTTTGAAATGACTGAGCTTTTGCCGAACGGTGAGCCGGATTTTTGTAAAATTGAAAAGGACATTTTACAAAAAAAGCCGAAAATGGTATATATTCAGCGTTCACGCGGCTATAGTCTGAGACGTTCCCTTACTTGGAGAGATATAAAAAGAATTTGTGACATTTCCAAGAAAGCGTCTCCGATTTCAATTATTATGCTTGATAATTGCTATGGAGAATTCACCGAAAAGGTAGAACCGCTTTCGGTCGGCGTTGATATAATGGCAGGCTCGTTGATCAAAAATCCGGGCGGAGGCATTTCTCCGACAGGAGGCTATATTGCGGGACGATCTGATTTGGTTGAAATGTGCGCTTATCGTCTGACAACTCCCGGAACCGGAAAAGAAATCGGGGCAACGCTGGGTGTTCTCAGAGAAATGTTTATGGGAGCGTATCATGCTCCGCATGTGACCGGAGAAGCACTTAAGACCGCCGTTTTTGCAGCGGCGTTATTTGAACTATTGGGCTTTGAAACCAATCCCAAATACAGCGATGACAGAGCCGATATAATCCAGCTTATTAAGCTTGGAAGCGAGGAAAAATTAATTAGCTTTTGCGGTGGAATCCAGAGCGGATCGGCGGTTGACAGCTTTGTTCAGCCAACTCCGTCCGATATGCCGGGGTATGAAAGTCAGGTTATCATGGCAGCAGGCGCGTTCACAATGGGCTCGTCAATTGAGCTTTCCGCCGATGCGCCGCTCAGAGAACCTTACGCTGTGTGGCTTCAGGGAGGACTTAACTTTCACGGAGGCAAGCTGGGAATTATGCTTGCGGCTGATAAGGTAATGAAGAATCTATAATTTTTCTTTTAAAGAAAAAACGCTTAGCAGAACCGCTAAGCGTTATATTTTTACTATGATTTTGTGTTTATCTTAGCATTTTAAAGAAGTTTTTTAAGAGCATTGAGCACTCTTCTTCCATAATTCCGCCGACACATTCAGGTTTAAAATTGAAAGGCATTTCAAAAAGATTTGTGATTGTACCACACGCGCCGTTTTTAAAATCATACGCGCCGAAATAGACCTTTGGAATGTGGGCGTTGATTATAGCGCCTGCGCACATGGGGCAGGGCTCAAGGGTCACGTATATTTCGCAGTTCCAAAGTCTCCAGCCGCCGAGCTTTTTGCAGGCGGCGTCAATCGCGTCGATTTCAGCATGAAGCAAAGCGTTTTTAGATTTTTCACGCCTGTTTCGTCCGGTCGATATGATTTTTCCGTTTTGGGTTATAACTGCGCCTACCGGCACCTCTTCGTCAGCAAACGCCTCTTTTGCAAGGCTCAGGGCGGCGGACATAAATTCGTTGTTCACTATTGCTTCAGTCCTATAGAAGTTATTATTTCGGATATCATGCAAACGGATAGAATAATCATTCCGGGCGTGAAGAAAAAATTATACACCTTTTCCTTAAAGCTCAAAACGTTTGCGTTCAGCTCTTCGGTTTTGTCCGAATCGGAAATTCCAAAGAAATTATTGTCGCGCCGGATTATATATACGAATGACAGGATAGCGATTAACGTTACAACAGCCGTTAAACCGTAGTAAAGAATGTAAAAATCCCGGTCGCTTATCGCGTCGGTGTTTTGCATAAGATCCATCAAAACAGCGTATAGGTTATTTGAAAAGTGAATTATTATCGAGGGGATAATCGAATTTGTCTTGCAGTCAAAAAACGCGAATACAATACCCAACAAAAATGCGAACACTGCCTGAGTCATGTTGCCGTGAAACGCTCCGAAAATAATTGAGGATACCAAAATTGCGAATGCGTCACCGAATTTTCTGAGACCGCCCATGATTATTCCGCGAAAGGCAAATTCCTCAATCAGCGCCGGAACGACCGCGGTCGCTGTTATTGAGAGGATAATATCGGGCAGTGTGTATGCGTCCTCGGTGAAATTCACGGTGTTTTCAATTCCGAAAATACCGATATTGTTCAAAAAAATATCTGTTGCGTTATTCGCGATCATCGCTCCGCCCAAGCCGACAAAAACAATTGGGATAAGCAGCTTTGCCTCAACCTTTTTAACGCGGATCGATTCCGAAATGCTTCTACGGGAAATAATATAATAAAATATGCCCGGAATAAAGCCTGCGGCGATTGAGATTACAATTTCTACAACGTAGGTTATTGTTGAGCCGGAGAAGAAGCCGTACTGTGAGCGAAAGTCGATTATGGACAGAAAAATTTGAATAAAAGTGAAACAAATAAGATAGGTCAGCGCAAAAAAGCCCAATCCGTTTGAAAGCTTCCTTAGCTTGCGCCGCTCGATTTGCCTGACAGCTTGATAGGGAGGCTGAGGAGGTTGGAGAGGGCTTTGGTATATTTGATTGTATTGATTATATTGGCTATAGTTCATTTGATTCGCTCCTAACTCTAACGCAGTTATTCTATCATATCTAAAAATATATTTCAATAGCTTTACGAAACAGTTGACAAAAAACCGCGAAATTTGGTATCATTATAGCAGCATAACGCTGTGAAAATAGCTTTTTAAGGCAATACCGCATAATTCCGGTGTGCGGATTGCGCAGTAAGATTTTTCGGCAGAGTGTACAAATAATCAGTACGCATACTGACGTATGGGTGCTGATTTTTGGGCAGTCTGACGAAACAATA
>CAJODI010000010.1 GCA_905233145.1 uncultured Ruminococcus sp.
CCGTTCAAGAATGTGTTGAACGAATTTTACGCAAGGGACATCAGCAAGAAGTGCCGTTCCTCATATCGTATTCGTGGCAGTACAGGCGAGCCGTTAGCTCCGCCGCCATACGGATATATCAAATCTCCCGATAATCCTAAAAAGTGGATTATTGATCCCGAAGCGGCAGAGATTGTGCGCGACATCTTCAAAATGGCTTTAGAAGGTAAAAGCAACGAAACGATAGCCCGTATTTTACAGGAGCGCAAAGTGCCGATCCCTATGGCGTATTGGGCATTAAAAGGCATTCGAAAAGGTGGCAAGGTAACGCAACCTAACAAATACAAATGGTGCAAAACCACTGTTACCAAAATTCTTACCCAACAGGAGTATTGTGGCGATATTATTAACTTCAAGACGTATTCTAAATCTTATAAGAATAAGAAACGCTACGACAATCCTAAAGAAAACTGGGTTATATTCAAGGATGTTCACGAGCCGATTATCAACCGTGATGATTTTGAGTTGGTGCAAACGCTTGTCGTAAAGACAAAGCGCCGTGCTCCTAAAAAGGAGAACGGCGAGAAGAATATGTTTTGCGATTTTCTATACTGCGCCGATTGCGGCAGCAAGCTATGGTATCACACGAATACCACCAACAAGGAAATCCATTATTTCAGCTGTTCCAACTACAAAAAGGACACCCGTGGTAATTGTGAATCACGCCATTATATCCGAGCCGACGCTATCGAGCAGGTCGTAATGCTGGAGCTCCGTCGTTTGGCAAAGTATCTGGAATCTCACGAGGAAGAATTTGCAAAGCTTCTCGCCGAGAAAACAAATGCAGATATGTTGGCCGAACAGAAAAACTTGGAAACCGAGCTAAACCGGGCAACCGCACGAAACGAAATGATTACTTCTCTTTTCGCCAAAACCTACGAGGACAATGTATCCGGCAAGCTGAGCGACGAGATGTATATGGAGCTGTCACACAAATATGAGGTTGAACGTTTTGAGTTGAAAACAAAGATTTTCGAGTACAAGGAACGCCTTGCCAAAATCAGCGAGATGGAGCAGAACAAGGACGATTTCCTTAAAGCTGTCCGTAAATTTATGGAGATGGGAACTCTCACTGCGCCAATGCTCAGAGAGCTTATCGACCACATTGATGTTTACGAAAAAGAGGGCGGCAAGAAAAACTACACCCAGCGTATAGTAATCTATTATCGTTTTGTAGGTTACTTAGAGCTACCGTCATCAGAGGACGAAAACTACAAAGCAAACACCCGAAAAGGTGTAGATGTGGAGTATATCCCCACAACAAAGTCCGCATAAGCAAAAAGTGAGCAGGCACAAAATCTGCTCACTACATACTAATCGGATGAAATTGAATAAAATGAATGAGTGTCCATAACTTAAATCCGTTATGAACACTCATACTGGTGCGAGTGACCGCGACATATGGCTTAAAGCCTGAATTTTTCGCGGTTTGACTGCACTTTTGACTGCAGTTTTTGCCAATCCTGCATTTTTTCACGCGATTTGCAGGTTATTGGCTTTCATGTATTCATCGGCGACGGCGAGGTGTTCGTTGCGGAATTTTTCAAAAACGGAGCAGTAGGTGTTCAACGTAATGTTGATATCCGTGTGTCCCAAAATCTTCTGCAACACCTTTGCAGGCATTCCCGATTCGATACATCTCGTTGCATAGGTGTGTCTGAGGGAGTGCAAATCAACTCTGCCGTACACCGTTTTATCAACAATCCCGAACGACTTTAAAGCCGCCGAGTAAGAGTAATTTACCTGATTGGTGGTGACAAGATTGTGATTGCGCGACAGGAACAGTAAGCCGCTTTTCTTCCTGCCGATTATCGTTCTCAAAAAGTCTGCCACATCCTCATTGACAAAGAGCGTGCGTGTTCCTGCCGAGGTCTTGGTTTCGTTAAACACGTTCTTTCCAAACTTACCGCGCGCAACCGTCTTATTGACGCTGATGGTTCTGTCGTCGAGGTTGATGTCCTCTACCATCAGAGCACAACACTCACCGACTCTCATGCCCGTAAACATCGATAATAGCATAATATCACTGTAGCGAATATCCTCGTTTTTGAGCACGTTAAGGAGCTTCTTTTGCTCGTCAACCGTCAGTGCCCGAACGGGGATTGTCTTTTTGTTGGATTTCGGACACTTGATTTCCTTAATCGGGTTGTCCTCAATGATTTTTCGGTGTGTTGCCTTGCTGAGCACCGCGCCAAGAAGCTGATACATCTTGTTGATACAGGACTGCGAATAGTCGAGCTGCGTCTTGAAGAACGCGATAATATCATCCTCGGTCAGCTCGTCAAGCGGTTTGTTGGAAATTGCGGAGAGCATTTTCAGCGTTTCCATTTTCCTATCATAGCTCGACTGTCTGATCTCGTTCAGCGCAAGCTGTTCGTCCATCATCTTCTCAGCATACTGAAAGATGGTAGGAACAGGCGGCTTCTTGCCGTGAAGATTGCCTGCAAGCGCTTGGATTTGCAGCTCCTTTAGCTTATTCCGCGTTTCACGCTCTGTCTTTCCGTAAACGGTTTTACGGACGCGCTCGCCGTCAATCACCAGATTGATTTGCCCGGAATACCGATTGCGGCTTTCCACATAATAAATACTACCGTCGCCATACGGTAATTTAATCTTCTTTGATTTTGTGCCTTTGGTTTTCAAAATGAACCGTCCTTTCTTAACCTAAAGACACTGAATCGTTTTTGACTACTTATATGATAGCGCAAAAACGACTCAACGTCAATATAATTTGTTGCTTTAAAGTGCTAAATTCTTCGTTTTTTACTCCATTCTATGAACGCCTGCTCGCTGACCTTAAAATTCTTGCCTACTCTAACAAGCGGAAAATCTGCTCTCATCATAATGTTTCTCGCAGTCGGCAGACTACAGCCGAGTACCTCGGCAACCTCTTTTGTGCTTAAAAACTTGATTTGTGCTTCCATTTTTACCTCCGTTAATTGCCGTATAAGCCATCGGCTTCCAGCGTATCTATCGAATTATAGAGTGAAGTCAGCATATAGGCTCTCATATTTCTTATTTCGGTTGTATTCCTTTCAAGTGAACTGATCACATATTCAATGTGCTCTGCGGTAAGCATTAACAATCGTTTGCGAACGGTTGTTATAGAAATATCTCGCTTGCCAATCCGTACATATCTCTCGGGTGAGCAATATGTATCGGTTATCAAGCTTACGATTTCATCCAGTACGCCGCCGTAATCCCGTTGTAATAATACCTCATATTCGATTTGATCTCGAATCTCCTCTTTCATCACACTGTATGAGATAGATTGATTGATATGACTATCTTCAGTATAAATATATTCAGTATTGATTGGTGGTGATTTTCCGCATTCCAGGATGTTGGGTTTCATTACTCCTGAATGTTGATTATCATTTTTCTTGAATAGTGAGGTTGGCGATACTTCAAATTGATTAACATAAATAATATCCGGCTTACCCCTGCCTTGATTTCTCCGGTTAATCAATCTGTATTTTTCGAGCTCACGAAACAACCTCGTTGCCTTTTGAGAACCACAGCAAAAAGTTCTGCACACCTCGCTGTTCGGGTAGTACACAAATATACTGCCATTTTCATCTGAAAAGCCGTTCTTTTCTGACAACGTCAGCCTGTCCAGCAAAAACGCGTATAATATTTTTGCTTCAACAGATAGCTGTGAATAAGATTCCGAAAACAAACATAACGGTACCTTTAAGAACCGATAACTTGATTTCATAATAATCAATCCTCCTAGTATATGTTAATTTGAAGAAAAACCCTCTCACCCTTTTATTCCACACTTTTTTTGAATTTGTTGCAAAGAAATTTAAAAATTCTGTTTTTAAACTGCCTTAAAGCCTTCCAAATCTTCCGAAACATGAGCTATATGTTTTAAAGAATACCCCTCACCCTTTATTCCACACTTTTTTTGAATTTTTTGCAAAGAAATTTCAAAATTTAGTTATTAAAATTAAACTGCCTTAAAGTTTTCAAAATCATCCGAGACGTGAGCAGTGCTATCTAAAAACCCCTCTACTTCTGTATTCCACACTTTTTTCCGTTTTTTTAACCTGATATTTTATGGAATTATAAAATTTCTATATATAGCACAAATTTTATTACGTATTTTTCGATAACTTAGTGCAGTATTGCAACAAATGCAAACCCCCTCTACTTTCTATTGCACAATTTTTTCGATTTGGCAACCTTTTAATCGAAATATCCAATCTTTATATTCGTAAACTATAATAAATATTTTTGCAATTCATTGCAAATACTTTACATATCAATAAATTTATGCTATGCTATAAGCAAAGGAGGTTGATCGTATGATACCGACAAAGGAATTGAAAAAGCGCGACCTTTATTTGAATAAGTTGATCGCCTTTCAGGACACCGATCCTGTTAAAGTTATCACAGGTATCCGCCGCTGCGGAAAGTCGAGCTTGATGAAGCTGATGGCGGCCCATCTGCTTGAAACCGGCGTTTCTTCCGATCAGATCATTGAGATGAATTTTGAATCCTATGATTTCAAGGATATGACCTCAAATGGGATTTACGAGTATATCAAGTCAAGATTGATTCCCGAAAAAAGAATGTACCTTTTCTTCGATGAAATACAGCGCGTCGAAGCTTGGGAGGATGCCATCAACGCACTGCGCGTAGATATAAACTGCGATATTTATATCACCGGCTCTAACGCTTTTCTGCTATCTTCGGAATACTCCACCTATCTTTCGGGCAGAAGTGTAGAGATTCATATGCTGCCGCTTTCCTTTGCGGAGTTCATGGATTTTCACGGATTTGTAATACGTGAGAGCACAAGCGCACTTGGCGGTACACACAGACGCGCTTATGACTCACAGGGCGAAAGCTACGAGCTGAAAGAGCTTTTTGAAGCGTATCTGCGTTTCGGCGGTATGCCCGGTATTGCGGACGTAGGCTTGGATCAGGAAAAGGCTCTGATGTTACTCGACGGAATCTACTCAACCGTTATCGTGCGCGATATTCTCGAAAGAGAAAAGCGCAGAGGCAGACGTCAGATAACCGACGCCATACTTCTGCGCAAGATTATTCTGTTTTTGGCGGACAATATCGGCAGTTCTATCTCCGTTTCGTCCATCGGAAATACGCTTGTCAACGAGGGCTTGCTCGACGACGGCAGAAAGAACAAACCCAGCGCGCACACCGTTCAGGCGTATGTCAACGCGCTTCTTGAAGCCTACTTTTTCTATGAAATCAAACGCTTTGACATTAAAGGCAAGGACTATCTGCGCACGCTCGGCAAGTATTATATCGTGGATATCGGACTGCGCAATTATTTGCTCGGCTTCCGCAATCGTGACAGCGGACACATCTTGGAAAACGTTGTTTGCTTTGAACTTTTGCGCCGAGGATATGACGTTGCAATCGGCAAGCTTGGCGATTCCGAGATTGATTTTATCGCTTCAAATGTTAATGAGAAAATATATTTTCAGGTCACGGAATCCATGAACAGTGAAGCTGTTCGGACGCGCGAGCTTGCGCCTTTGCAAAAAATCAAAGACAATTATGAGAAGATAATCCTGTCACTCGACACAGGATTGGAGAAAGAATTTGACGGAATTAAGTCGGTCAATGTGATTGATTGGCTGCTTAAAAAGAAGGTGAATAACCATGTCTGATTATCGTTTTTATATACTATCAGGCGATACGATAGTAGCAAAATGGGAGAATAACCAATTAGAAATCATCAATGAACAACTGTTGCCGCTTTATTTGAAAAATGTAGCGAACGCGGAATTGTGGTTGGAAACTCGAGCGATAGATTCTCACCGTTCCAACTCACGTTTGCTCAAAAAAGCGCTTCGATTAAAGGAAAGAGATGACCTAACTACTGTTATCAAAGTAAACGCTGTAACTATCACAGACAACTATTGGATAAAGCCTCTTGATAGTGACTTAACCTATCAGGACGTACGCTTCACCGATGATTATTTCTCCGTTCTCGCACTCAAAGGAAGCTATTCAAGCTTCAATCGAGTTGCCAATTCTAAGCGCACAAAAACGCCTGAGCTGACAAATATCGGCAGCTTTGAAAAGTGCTGGAAGCTGATTGACGGCAAGTGGTGGATGTATAAATCCGCAACGCATGACGAACTGTTTTCTGAGCTATTTATCTATCATCTCGGCAAAGAATTAGGGATGAATATGGCTGTTTATAAGCGCGGCGACAAGTGTATTAAGTCGCTTGACTTTACCGATAATGCGAGCGTAAACTTCGAGCCTGCGTTTGCTTTTATGGGAGATAATGAAGAATATGAAGACGTATTTGCAAAGCTGGAGGAGCTTTGTCCGCAGGCAAAAGCCGATTTTGTGAAGATGATTTTCCTCGATACAATCGTTACAAATCCCGACAGACATACGGCAAATTTCGGACTGCTACGCGATATAAACACAGGAAAATCCATCGGTTTTGCACCGCTGTTTGACCATAATATGGCGCTAATCGCAAGAGGATATCCGAAAACTCCGACGAAAAATGATATCCTCATTCGACTATTCAACGACTTCATCAGCAACCATTCCGAGTACAAAAACGAGCTGCCAATCATCACCGAAACACTCCTGCAAACCGTCCTCAAAACCGTCAACATGAAGGTGCGCAGCAAAGAAATCATTGACCTGATCATGAAAAGATACGCGATGATTCTAAAATAAAACCTAAAGATAAAACGACCTGCGAGGCTCACTTGCAGGTCGATTTTTCTTAAAATGTTTTGAAGTTTTAGGCAAGGGGACTTAGGGTTTCTCCCTAACAAAAGTCACTGTTTTTCGCTGCTCGGAGTAAAAACAGTCTGCTTGTAAAGTCGTGACATCTTCAAAAAGAAAAGTTTATGTCAGTTCTGAGCAAGCAGTGCGTTTTTACTCCTATCAAGCAAAAACACGCTTGCAAGGGATACCCTTGAACCCACAAAAATATATAGTACAAGATATAGTATATTATTTATCAAAACATAGTGATTTAGGTTGAACTATACACAAAATATGTTATAATAGTATTAATAATAGATTTCTCTATATTTGGAGGTCTTGTCATGATTCTCGATAAAAGCCAAATGACCGAAGAAGATATAAAGTTAAATTACATCACGCCGGCGATTCTCACTCATTGGCAGAACAAGGTGACGATGGAAACGCGCATTACAGACGGACGAATTAATATCAGAGGCAACCTTGTTGCGCGTGAGAGTCCGAAAAAGGCGGACTATGTTCTTTGGCTGAATCGAGGCAAGCCGATTGCTGTTGTCGAGGCAAAGGATAATAATCACTCTGTTTCTTATGGTTTGCAGCAGGCGATTACCTACGCTCAAATGCTTGACGTTCCGTTTGCCTACAGCTCCAATGGCGACGGCTTTCGGGAGCATGACTTCCTGACCGGGCAAGAACGCGATTTATCGCTTGATGAGTTTCCCACTCCCGAAGAATTAACCGCACGTTGGGAGCAAAATGCCAACGGCGGCATCGGTGTCAGTGAAGATGAAAAAACAATAATCAATCAGCCATATTACTCCGACCAAAACACCTACGAGCCGCGTTACTATCAGCGCAACGCGGTGAACAGAACCGTTGAAGCAATTGCCAAAGGACAAAACCGGCTTTTGTTGGTAATGGCAACGGGTACCGGCAAGACATACACTGCCTTTCAGATTGTCTACCGTTTGCTCAAAAGCGGCTTGAAGAAAAAGGTGCTTTATCTTGCCGACAGAAATATCTTGGTTGACCAATCCATTCAGCAGGATTTTTCACCCTTGAAAAAGACCATTCATAAAATCAACTTTGCAAAAGACGACCCGGTCACTATAACTTCCCATGAAGTGTATTTTTCACTCTATCAGCAGCTCACCGGCAATGATGATAAGGAGGAAGAAGGCGAGGATGCTGTTGCGCGTTTTGCACAGCTCTTCCAAAAGGATTTCTTTGACTTGATAATCGTGGACGAGTGCCACCGAGGTTCGGCGAAAAAAGATAGCAACTGGCGGAAAATTCTGGAATACTTTTCTTCTGCTACACAAATCGGTATGACCGCCACGCCTAAAGAAACCAAGTACATTTCAAACATCGACTACTTCGGAGAACCGGTCTACACCTACAGCCTGCGCGAAGGCATTGACGATGGCTTTTTAGCGCCATTCAAGGTGTATAATATCCACACCAATATCGGCGAGGGCTGGCGACCGTATAAAGGTCAGACCGACAAAACCGGCAACATCATTGAGGATAGGATTTACACCAACAGCGACTTTGATTACAACATCATTATAGAGGACAGAATCTACGAGGTTGCCTCCGAAATCACAAAGTATTTAAAAGCAACCGACCGTATGCAAAAGACGATTGTTTTCTGCGCCAACGAAAACCACGCGCAGAATATGCGTGACGCACTTGCGGAGCTGAACGCGGATATGTGCAAAGAAAACCCCGATTATGTGGTACGCATTACCGGTTCGGACGTGTATGGAAAAAAGAAGCTGAAGCCTTTTATTTCCGTTAGAGAAAAATATCCCGTGATCGCTACGACCTCAAAACTGCTTTCCACCGGCGCGGATTGTAAGATGACAAAGCTGATCGTGTTGGATGAAATGATCAGCTCCCTTACCGAGTTTAAGCAAATCATCGGACGCGGTACGCGTTTGCGTGAAAAGGAAGGAAAAAATCATTTTGTTGTGATGGATTTCCGCAACGTCACCCGACTGTTTGCCGACCCTGATTGGGACGGTCCGATCGAGATGGTGGAGGGCTACGACCCCAACGCCGGAAAAGATGGCAAAAAGCCGAAGGAGCCGGGAGACCCCGGTGACAAGCCGCTGGTTGACACACCTCCCGGAATGCGCGTCGTACCGATTGTTGATTCAAACGGCTGCCGTGTGGAGATTATCGGCAAATCTGTTTCAGTGTATGATGCAAACGGCAAGCTGCTGCGGCACGAAAGCATTGTCGATTACACAAAATCAAACATCGTCGGCAAATATGCTTCGCTCGACAACTTCATTCAGCAGTGGTCGGCAGAGGACAAAAAGCGCGTTATCGCCGAACTGTTGCGTGAGCAAGGCATTGATTTGGAAGCGATGAAAGCGGAGCAGAACATGTCCGACGTAGATGACTTCGATTTCATCTGCCACGTTGCCTTTGACAAAAAGCCGCTGACGCGCAAAGAGCGTGCCGACAACGTCAAAAAGCGCGACTTTCTCAGTAAATACAGCGGCGTAGCGCGTGAAATACTCGAAGCGCTGCTCGAAAGATATATGAACACCGGCATTTATGAAATTGAACAAACCGAAATTTTACAGCTTGACCCCTTCCGCAAGTACGGCAAGCCGTCCAAAATCGCTTCCTATTTTGGCGGCAGAGAGGGCTATCGTCAGGCGTTAAAGGAACTGGAAGCAGAACTCTATAAAGCAGGTTGATTTATATGGATAGTAGTAATCAAATAATTGATTTTTACGATTTACCACCTATAGATTTTGAAAAGTATTGTTATAAGATCCTCAAAGGTTATGCGGAAGAAGAACGACTTAAAGACTTTTCAATAGAACATAACAAAAAGATCAGGGTATCTGATGGTAAATATCAAATTGATATATATGCTTCTTTCATTGCTTTAGGGTGTGAAATCAAAATTCTATGTGAGTGTAAAAGATATAAAAATCCAGTTAATCGTGATAAGGTTGTTATCCTACATAAAAAGCTGGATAGTTTAGGCGCTCACAAAGGAATTATGATTTCGAATAATCGATTTCAAAGTGGTGCAATTCAATACGCAAAAAAGCATGGAATTGCACTAATTCAAGTTAGCACAAGAGGCCCAGAATATTTTTCGCATTCAAGCGGAATCGATACATACAGTGAAGATGACCCTTTCCTATACGGAGAGAAGCATCTCCCACCATACCGAGCTGTACTTATTACCGAAGACAGTGATGATGATTTTGTCGTTTATCCAACTTATGCCGAGATTGAAAGAATATACAAAAAGATGGATCAGATGATTAACGAACAATACGGTATTAGTATTGATTTTGAATCTCTAAAGAAAAGGAAAGAGCAGGATGATTAGATGAGCAATTTATCTGGATTCGTCAAAAGACTGCGCGACATTATGCGCAATGACGCCGGCATCAACGGCGATGCGCAGCGCATTGAGCAGATAGCGTGGATGCTGTTTTTGAAGGTGTATGACGCAAAGGAAGAAGATTGGAAGTTTAACGAAAGCAATTATAAATCCATCATTCCTGAAAACTGCCGTTGGTCGAATTGGGCGCATGATGATAAATCCGGCAGCGCCATGACCGGCGATACGCTGCTTAACTTTGTCAACAATACCCTATTCCCGAAGTTAAAAAAGCTGCCTGTCACCAAGGAAACGCCCATCAAGAAAGCAATCGTGCAGACCACCTTTGCCGACGCGAACAACTATATGAAGGACGGCGTTTTGCTCCGTCAGGTGCTCAACGTTATCGACGCGCTCGACCTCGGCGACTATGAGGAGAGCCATGCCTTCGGCGAAATTTACGAAACGATTTTGAAAGAACTGCAAAGCGCAGGCTCGGCAGGTGAATTTTATACGCCGCGTGCCGTCACCGATTTTATGGCAAAGATGATTCAACCGAAAATCGGAGAGAAGATGGCGGACTTTGCCTGCGGTACAGGCGGATTCTTGACAAGCTGGCTCAAAGAGTTGGAAAAGCAGGTCAAATCCGTTGCCGACCAAGAGGAATACGGCGATTCTATCTACGGCATCGAGAAAAAGCAGTTTCCGTATATGCTCTGCATTACCAATATGCTGCTGCACGATATCGACGTGCCGCGCGTATTCCACGATAATTCGCTGACGCGCGATTTGCTCGACTACACCGACGACGGTTGCTTTGACGTTATCCTGATGAATCCGCCCTACGGAGGCAACGAGAAAGCGGATATAAAAAGCCATTTTCCCGACGATCTCGCCAGCAGCGAAACCGCCGATTTGTTTATGGCGGTCATTCTCTACCGCTTAAAGCAGAACGGACGCGCAGCGGTAATTTTGCCCGACGGTTTTCTGTTCGGCACCGACAACGCGAAAATCAATATCAAGAAAAAGCTGCTCAAAGAGTGCAACCTGCACACGGTTATCCGTATGCCGTCGAGCGTGTTTGCGCCTTATACGTCCATCACGACGAATATTCTGTTTTTCGACCGCACCCATCCCACAGAGGAAACGTGGTTTTATCGTCTGGATATGCCTGCGGAATACAAGCATTTTTCCAAGACAAAGCCCATGCGCCTTGACCACTTTGACCCGGTCATTGAGTGGTGGAACAACCGCGAGGAAATCAATATTGACGGCTTTGACAAGGCGAAGAAATACACCGCCGAACAGCTTGAAAAGGAGTTCGGCTACAACCTCGACCTATGCGGCTATCCGCATATTGAGGAAGAAATCCTCGACCCGATGGACTTGATTCAGCGCTATCAGGAGGAACGCGCCTCGCTCAACGCCGAGATTGACCGCGTGTTAGCAGACATCACCGCCATTCTCGGAGGTACCAAGCTATGACGCCGCAGGAGTTAAAGAGCAGCATTTTGCAGCTTGCCGTTCAGGGCAGGCTTGTGGAACAGCGCCCGGAGGAAGGCACCGCGGAGGAGCTCTACCGCCAAATCCAAGAGGAAAAACAGCGCCTTATCAAAGAGGGCAAAATCAAAAAAGAAAAACCCCTGCCCGAAATTGCAGAGGATGAAGTGTCGTTTGATATTCCCGAGAGTTGGAAGTGGGTGAGGTTAGGAAACATAATAACAAGAAATCCAAAGAATTCTCTTGATGACAGCCTTGATGTTTCTTTCATTCCTATGAATTGTGTATCGGATGGGTATAGAAACAAGCATACTTTTGAAACTCGAAAATGGGGAGAAATAAAAAAAGGATTCACTCATTTTGCAGATGGAGATATTGCAGTAGCAAAAATCACACCATGTTTTCAAAATCGTAAATCAGTTATTTTTAGACATTTAATTAATGGCGTGGGTGCTGGCACTACAGAGTTATCTGTTGTCCGAACTATCAATAATACTGTTTACGATGAGTTTTTATTATGGTTTTTTAAAAGCGATTATTTCATTTTGAATGGAGTTAAATCGTTTTCAGGAACAGCTGGTCAGCAAAGAATAGATAAGAATTATATGACAAGTTGCTTATTCCCGCTCCCACCCCTTGCCGAACAAAAACGCATTGTAGCCAAGATTGAAGAATTAATGCCCTATATTGACCGCTACGAAAAGGCATGGAATAAGTTAGAGGACTTCAACAAGCGTTTCCCCAACGATATGCAAAAATCCGTCCTGCAAATGGCAATCCAAGGCAAGCTGGTCGAACAGCGCCCCGAAGAAGGCACAGGCGAAGAACTCTACAACCAAATCCAAGCCGAAAAACAAAGCCTTATCAAAGAGGGCAAAATCAAAAAAGAAAAACCACTCCCTGAGATTTCAGAGGATGAAATACCGTTTGATATTCCGGAGAGTTGGAGGTGGGTTCGTTGGGGAACAATAGCAAAATCAATTCAATATGGATATAATGCTCCGGCTCTTTTGTCAGGTACCATAAAAATGGTAAGAATTAGTGATATTCAAAACGGGCAAGTAGTCTGGGATAGCGTTCCTTACTGTGAAATTCAAGACGAAGAAATTTCAACTTATTTACTTGAACCCAATGACATTCTTTTTGCCAGAACAGGTGGAACTGTTGGCAAATCTTATCTTGTTTCTACTGTTCTTGAAAAAGCAATCTATGCCGGCTATCTTATTAGAACACAATATAGTAATTCACTATGTCCCAAATATCTAAAATACTTTATGGAAAGCGCATTGTATTGGAGTCAATTAAGAAGTGGAACAATTGCTACTGCACAGCCTAATTGTAACGGAAAAACTTTATCGAAAATGATTCTTCCTCTCCCACCCCTCGACGAGCAAAAGCGCATCGTCCAAAAGCTCGACGAAATTCTGCCCCTGTGCGAGAGGTTGAAATAAATAAGGAGTATAATAATGAGCTTTGATTTTACAATAGCATTAATTCCAAAAGAACTCGATTTAACCCAAGAAATGAATTATGTAAAATCTGCATTGTTATATGCAGATCAAGTTACATTAATAAGTCCAATGGCATATTTATTTCACCAATTTACAGATGAAAAAAACAGCCTTAACGAAAAAAATGCAATAAAACTCTTCTATAAAATATTACCATTAATTAAGGAAAAAGATCCTAATACTTATAATTCTTTTTATCCTGTATTAAACGAGTTGTCAAAGATAGTAAACGGAAAGCAGTATAATAGCCTTCCTTATGTTAAAAAAATACAGATTAAATCTCAATTAAAAAGTTATTCTCAAGACTTTTCTAAATTAATGTTTTCTTTTATTGGTAATGAAAACGCTGACGATTTGGATTCATTGATTAGGCACGGACAAGTCAAAATCGAAAGCTTTAATAACTCTATTACAGATGTTGACAGGTGTGTTCTCGAATACTATAACAAACTGAAAGTTGCATTAAAATCCAGCTATCCATTATTTGATGAACAGTCAAACGACTTAATGAAAGCCGCTTTAGAAAGCAATATTATTAACATAAGTCCAATAGACAAAAGAAAAATTACGCACGCTGGTTTAGCAGACAATTATATTCAACGTTTACCTTCTTTTGCAGAAGCAACTGTTGATGAATTAATTGATATTAAATCAGAATTAAGCCAGCCGCTCATTAGATTTCGAAGTAAGATGATTAGCTATTCGGATTCTCTACAATCTATGCCTTGGGATAACGATTTTGAAAAAGAATGCGATTTGTTATATGACAAAGAGGTTGCACCTGCGCTTTTGGAAATAGAAGAATGTACTAAAGATAATAGCTTTATAAAAAATTTGGGAAAGAAGTTCTTTACAGATGAAGGTTTCTGGAAATCAACCGGTGGTTTGGTTCTCGGTATTGCAGCAGGTGGTGCTATTTCTTCATTTAACGATGTAATATCTACAGAACAGGGAATGTTGGCAGCCGGCGGAGCTTTTGTAGCTTCAAAAATTGCAGGTGCTTATAGTGAATACAGAAAAACGAAAAAAGATATTCAAAGAAAAGATTTGTACTTCTATTATAAAGCTGGAAGGGAATTAGATAATTTACCTCTATTTTAAAATACTAAATTAGTTCATTAATCTGATTCGTACAATATAGTTGGTTCACAAATAGAGCAAATCAACAAAAGTGCTTCGTCCAAAAACTTGAAGAAATCCTGCCGTTGTGCGATAAATTGAAATGAGGTATTTTATGGGTTTTGACGCTCATTTTTACGAAAAGTGTAAAGAACGCATAACAGACTATATGAACTTTTCAATTACCGCTAATAATTCCTATATGCTCATTATGATGATTCGTGATTTACAAGGAAACAAAAATGATATTCTCAATATTTCACCGGGTTTCTATCATATGGTTTCTCGAAATAGTATGCAGGCACTCTTTGTTGACATTTCAAAAATGTTTGATAAAGATTCTAAAAATATGAGTATTGTATGGTTGCTGAACAGCATAAAAAATAATTTGGATTTACTCGATAACAGAGCGATTACTGTAAACGAATTTCGACATCTTAATGATAATTATGCTGTTAATATCTCATTCAATTCCTTGTCAGAACTTGTAAATCATTATGATGACTCTATTGTGAAAAGTGAACAGGATATTAAGTCACTAACGGTTCTTCGCAATAAGTTTTATGCACATTTAGACAAAGGGGCTCAAAATCACTTGGATAGTCTTTTTAAAAAGAATTCTGTGAATTTGGTTACAATTGAAAAACTATTAATTCTCAATGTAAATATTTGCAATGCATTATACAAGTACTTTAATGGCAGCACGTTTGTCCCTCTTGATTATAACCATAACGATTTATACAGAAGTATTATGTGTATAGAAAAGTATAAGGAATTGTCAGAAAAATATAATGATTATATGTAGTTTTACAGGCAGAAACGCATCGCCCAAAACTCGAAGAAAATCTGCCCTTGTGTGAAAGGTTGAAATGAGGTAACAACATTTGAAAATTGAAGACATAAAATATGATTTCTCAGACATAAAACCTGTTGATGAAAAGAATTGGAATAAAGAACAATGGCTAAAAGAGAATCCTATAGATTATTACAAGATGATTTATGTTTTGAATCAAGCAGATAGTGGTGTTGCCCAGACAGAAGTATTTAAAACATTATATCAAATTGTGCGCCTATACATACCTCAAGTATTATTTAAATACTGTTCGTTGTCTGATAATGAAACATCAAATGAGAAAAGGTTTAAAACATTATTAGAACAGAAGATTTTTATGGCAGAGATCAAAAGTTTTAATGATCCATTCGACAGCAAGGGATTCTTTTATAAGTCCGAAGTATTAGCCGATATTGATCGATTGCAACACGTTAATGGTAAACTGATTGATGATTTTACTTCATTCATAAAAGCAACCTCTCTTTCGGCAAACGGCGTACAGTCAATGCCAATGTGGGCACATTATAGCAATAATCATTCAGGATATTGTGTTTCTTATGATATGAATGATAATCTTTTATTATCTGGCTGTACGTTTCCGGTGCAGTATACTAATAAACGATTAGATATTTCAAGTTTTATGCTGGAGCAAGCTGAACAAATAAGCAAAAAGATTGACTATAATATCCAACATGGAATAAAGGAAACCAGAATTCATAATCTCTTGATGATTTATATGCCACTATTGCTATATAATCTAAAACATGAATCTTGGAGTTATGAAAACGAGTTCCGATGTACTACTGCCGCAAATGCAGAAGGTATGCCATATATTAAGGCGATTCCCAAGGAAATATATATTGGTATGAATTGTTCCGATAAAAACACCCACCAGCTTGTGGAAATAGGCAAGACACTGAATGTTCCTGTATATAAGATGTTTTTTGATGATTATGACCCACAATACCAACTCAAATCTCGAAAAATGAATTGAAAAAGAAGTGAGTTAAAAGAAATCCTGCCGTTGTGTGAAAAATTGAAATGAGGTGTTAACTATCTCAGAAAAAACAGTCCAAACCGGTGATTCTTTAGTGGAATGGCGACGTCGCGAGAATATTCGCACCGTAAAGCTCTCAAATAAAGAACAATACTATTCCGATCTTATGAATATTGAGCATAGTTGGTCAGGACGAATTGATGCCAACCTCTGTAACACTTTTATCATGGAAGCTGAACAACAATTAGTCAATGCCATTGAATTGTTTGAAATGGGTTATTTTGATTGCGCATACTATTCTCTGCGTTCTGCAGTTGAAGTATCCACAACCATGGTTTACTTGTCGGATTTGCCTGAAGCCGAGAGAGAAAAGCAATTAGAAGCTTGGAAAGCAACTTTGGATTTTCCTATGGAAACTCAAATGATTCGACAGCTTGCAAAATCAGGCGCTGTTTTTGCGGATATGTTGACTAAAATGGCTGACTTCTTTTCTGGTGCCAAAAAACTGAACGCCGAGTTGAATAAGTTTGTCCACAAACAAGGATTACAGCATTTTTACTTGGCTCGAAATCATCCTATTAACCAACATAAATCGCAAACTGCTTTTATCAAAACATTCGAGGAATATTTGACGCGCTGTATAGGTGTTGTTGCCGTAATGAGATTGGCAATAGATCCTTTCCCGATTCTGTTAATGGACGAAGAGATTCTATTTCGTTGCTTTGATTCAATGACAGAATCATATTGTGAAGAATTCGTGGAAAAGTATATTGGGCAATCAACATTAAGTGATTATAAAAAGACAGATTTATATATCGGTACATATGAATCATTCATTAAAGATGAAAAGAAAAATGAAGCTGTATTTAATGTGATGAAATATCAGTATATTGATACAACGCGATTTGATGAAATCTTCAGTCAACTTCATCTATTAAGTATATATGATATCGTTGCTGTGCTTATGATTTTTGCATGTAACAAAATAGTTAAAGTATATACTCTTAACGGAATGCTGATGTATGATACAAACAAAGAAACTAACCGAAAAAGTCATTCTTGGTCGACAGAAGATTTTAATAGATTTGGTAAGTCTGAGAAATTGATTAACCAAAAATATGACGAAGCATTTGTATCTGTTTTTTCTTTTATTGATGAATTGTATTACGCTGAGCACAATGAACTCTTGCGGCAAATGGATGTTGATGCGATAGTTAATTATGTTTCAGAACAATTAAAAAACCGGTTTCATAAAATGGAAGATTAATCTATCATAGGAGGTTAGTATGGATTTATTATCGAGATTAAGCGGAAACTCAAAGCCATTGTCAATTGAACCGAGAGAAATATTCATATCCTTACCTCAGAGAGCAAAAGGTTATGAGTATCCCAGAGATGTTCAGTCTGAGGTTTGGAGAAAGTGGTTTGATGTTAGAGATGAAAAGAACTGTATTATTAAGATGAATACCGGCAGCGGAAAAACCGTTGTTGGATTGTTAATTTTACAAAGTTGTCTAAATGAAGGAAAAGGTCCTGCTGTATATGCGGTGCCTAATAAGTATTTAGTTGAGCAAGTTTGCAATGAAGCAAAAATGCTGGGAATTCGCACATCAACAGATAGAGATAACTATCTATATAACGAAAACAAAGCTATTCTTGTAACAACAATACATGCGATTGTAAACGGAAGAAGTGTATTTGGGATGAATCCAAGCACCATATATCCAATCGGCAGTATCATTATCGATGATGTCCATGCATGCCTTGATACAATCTCTGAACAGTTTTCTGTTAAAATTCCGTATAATCATGAATTGTACAAAGAAATAATACAGTTATTCGCTGAACAATGGCGAGAGTACAATATTAAATCATACACGAATATAGTTGAAAATAAAGATCCGACAAAACAATTTCTTGTACCTTTCTGGATATGGCAGGAAAAGCAAGATAAAATATATCAAGTTCTTTCTAAGTATAATACAGATGAAGAAAAGAACCACTGTATATATTTTAAACTTCCATTAATTGAGGATTCTCTCATTACAAGTGACTGTATTATCACATCTCGTGGTATTGATATTATTCCTGAAGGAGTAAACATTTCCAAAATAAAAAGCTTTGAAAATGCTGATCGTCGTATTTTTATGAGTGCTACCCTATCTGATGATAGCGTTTTTGTTTCATCGATTGGACTATGTAAGGATGATTGTGAAAAAATCATCACACCGGAAAGCGCCAATGACATAGGAGATAGACTTATTCTTTTCCCCAGGCATCTCAATAGCCAAATAAAAAATGATGAAATAAAAGAAAAAGTATTGTCAATAGCGAAAGAGTATAATGTTATCGTTATTGTTCCTTCTTTTGATAGAGCAAAGTATTGGAATCCTGACTGTTCAAGGGTAATTAAGAATGAAACTATAAATAATTTTGTGTCTGCATTAAGAAAAAATCGTTTTGGTCTGGCAGTCTTAGTAAATAGATATGATGGCATTGATTTGCCCGATGATGCTTGCAGATTGCTTGTAATCGACGGATTACCGCCATTAAACAACGAAAAAGATAAATATATTCAAAGCATTGATTCTTCCTGCAGCATTCTCAAGCATCAACAGATTCAAAGAATAGAACAAGGAATGGGACGAGGAGTTCGTTCAAACAATGATTATTGTTGTATTGTTTTGATGGGTGATAATCTTGCTGATGTATTAATTCGTCAAAAAGGTGTTGTTTTTTTTAGCAACGCAACGAGAGAGCAATACAATCTATCTAAAGAATTATGGGATCTGCTTATAGAAGAAACCCCAAAACCAACAATTGATGATGTTTTCAGTTTAGCAGATTTCTCACTTAAACATAACGATGAGTGGATTAAAAAAAGCAAAGAACGGTTATCATCAATAAGATATTCAAACACTCCACAGTTGGATAGTAATATTGTATCACTTCGTGCTGCTTACGATTATTCAATGATTTCGCAATGGGATAAATCTCTTGAACAAATCAATCATGCAATAAACGTTGAAGAGCATAATACAACCAAAGGATTTCTGATGCAGGTAAAGTCAAAATACATTAATCGCATTGATAAATCACAAGCGCAGCAAACACTACTCTCTGCTAAATCTATGAATATGAGTGTACTTTCTCCATTGCAGGGAGTTAGATACGAAAAAAGAATTAATAACACAAGGCAGCCAAAAGTGATTATTGACTATATTTCTAATCTTGGAATAAATAAAAACGAATATCTAATTTATGTGGATTCCAAACTCGCAGCACTTGATTTTTCATTGGATTCAGATTCGTTTGAAAACGCTCTTAAAGAAATAGGAATAATTCTTGGATTTGATTCTACTCGTCCAGATAAAGAAACAAAAGGAGAAGGACCTGATAATCTGTGGGCAATTGGAAACAATCAATATCTTGTAATAGAATGTAAAAATGAAGCCACCTCTGAAACAATCTCTAAAACCTATTGTAATCAACTTGCAGGGTCTATGCGATGGTTTTCTTCGGAATATGGTGACAATTTTACCGCAACACCTATTCTTGTCCATAAATCAGCTATTCTCGACAGACAAGCCTCACCTGTTGAAAAGATGAGAATAATTACTCAAGAAAAACTTACCGGTATGAAGAGGAAAATAAATGGTTTCGTAAATGCATTAGTTCAAGACACTAACTGGCAGGATGAAATCAAAATTCAACAATTATTGAATCAGTATAATTTGAATAGCGAGTCAATAGTGAATATGTATTCGGTTGATTATTTAAAGAATAAATCATAAAAAAAGCAAGGAGATCAAGGTAATTACCCTGACCTCCTTGGTTTTGCTTTTAACAGTATTTTAAGCAGTATGAAGTTTTATGTGTAGATTATCTCTCTGTTGACGATTTCGGTGGCTGTGAGGCGGATTGCGTTCATTTTGCGCGTCCATTCAATCGGGTTATCTGCCTTTAGCTGTTCGGTAAGGTTTTCCTTTTCGGAAAGTTGCTGGACAAGTAGATCGTACATTTCATTTGCCTGAGAATCAATGTCGGCAAGATACGCTGCGAGCTTACACGAGGTGAGCAGGTTGAAATAGATTAGCTTGTGGTGCTCTTTCAAATAACGCTTATGCCTTTGTCCGAAAACGCCGATTTTGACCTTCGGTTGTTCGGGTAATTGTAAATCAGGTAGAAGATAATCGCCCTGCTGCGTATATGTAATGGTTGTTGGCATAATTCAAACCTCCTTGATCTTGATTTTCTTGACCTTTGCCTTTGTGAGTTTGACTATCAGCTCATCAACGCCATCAGTGTATCTGCCTTGTAAAATAAGGTCGTTTTTCAAGCAAATCAAACTGTTGATAACGGTTCGACGTTCGTTGTGCGTTAGATATAGATGATATTTAGGATTTCTCATTCGCTCTGCTCCTTTAAGAAATCCTCATACGGCGTATCGTCACTTACAAAGGTGTCGTAAATAATCCTTGCGCCTAATCTGAATCCGACAATGAAGCTGTCGAGCTCTGATTCTCCTAAAATAACGTCAGAAGCATTTACGAAAGAGAGAAACGCTTTCTTTTCTTCGCCTGTCAGCTTTTCGGTCAGCATCGCTTCGCTTTCCGAAAGGACTGCCATTTGCTTTTTCAAAAAGCTACCGTTCTTGAAACCACGCGCCTGCGGGTCAATGTTGCCGTAGTACAGCTCCGAAATAACATTTTTCATTATGATATGACCTCCGAAAATAGATTTGTCAAACAAACGATTCAGTGAATTAAGGTCATTTTTTCTTAAATTGACAGCTATTTTCTGCTGTCCGGTCTATATGTTTTCACGAATAATCTATGTTTTTGACTGCATTCGTGACTGCAGTTGACTGTGTTTTTGACTGCACTTTATCTTGTCTTAACCGATTTCAACTTTTCTCAACTCAACTATGCGAGCGCTCAAAGCCCCAGTATTTAAGCCATTTTCGGGCATTTTAAGAAAAATTGGCAAAACAAAAGAGGCAGTTAAAAACTGCCTCAAAATGGTGCGAGTGACGGGACTTGAACCCGTACGTCAAAGACACACGCCCCTCAAACGTGCCTGTCTGCCTATTCCAGCACACTCGCATAATAATTGTCTTGTATTTTTTCTTTTCTTAACTCAACGACATATATTATACCATAGCATATGAAATATGTCAATAAATTTTTTAATTTTTTTAGGATAATCTCAAAAAAGTAAATTCTAAAATCACAGTTTGCTGCTGAATACTATTAAAGAAACACTGATTAATTCGGGTGCGAAAAAACGCGCAGTCCGGTTGCTTAAATAAACTGATGCAAGCCTAACACCTTACCATATTATGGTTGCCTAAAAAGTTGCATACGAGTTGCATTTACAACCGTTAGGCATGAATCAATCAGCGTTTCCTTTGTAGTCATCGTGTAGCGAAAGCGCATGTAATTAATGCACAGGATAAATGCACCTAAAACATGCTAAATATAGTTTAAAATCACTTTGTCAAAAGCTTTATTATTCTTTCAACTGCTTCTATGGTGTTTTCTCTGTCGCCAAATGACGTCAGTCTGAAATAGCCCGCGCCGTTTTTTCCGAAGCCCTCGCCGGGAGTGCCGACAACATTTGCTTCGCCTAGCAGCATATCAAAGAATTCCCAGCTGCCCATTCCGTTAGGGCATTTGAGCCAGATATAAGGTGAGTTTTTGCCGCCGGTGTAATAAATGCCCAGTTCGTCAAGAGCAGAAGCGATTATCTTTGCATTTTCCTGATAATAGGAGATGTTTTCTTTGATCTGCCGCTGACCCTCTTCTGAAAAAACTGCCGCTGCCGCGCGCTGAACAGGCCATGAAACGCCGTTGAATTTGGTAGCCTGACGGCGGTACCAGATAGAATAGATATTGTGACCGTCGCGCTCAAGCTCCTTTGGGATAACTGTGTAGCCGCAGCGTGTTCCGGTAAAGCCTGCGGTCTTTGAGAGCGAGCACATTTCGATTGCGCAGCTTCTCGCGCCCTCAACCGCAAATATAGAGCGAGGCAGATCCTCGGTGATGAACGCCTCATACGCGCTGTCATAAAGAATGATCGCGTCGTTTTTGATCGCATAGTCAACCCATGCCTTTAGCTGGTCGTAGGTATACGCCGAGCCTGTTGGATTGTTTGGGGAACACAGGTAGATTATATCTGCCGAAACGCTATCGTCCGGCATTGCGGCAAAGCCGTTTTGCTCGTTTGATTCGGCATAGATGATTTTTCTGCCTGCCATGATATTTGAATCAACATAAACCGGGTACACCGGATCTGTAACCAAAACTACATTGTCCTTGTCAAAAATGTCGCCGATATTTCCGCAGTCGGACTTTGCGCCGTCAGAAACAAAAATCTCGTCCGCACCAACCTCAACGCCGAAGCTTTTGTAGTAGCCGGAAATCGCTTCTCTCAAAAATTCGTAGCCCTCATAATCGGGATAACCCTTGAAGGTCTCTTTGTTTCCAAGCTCCTGCGCGCCTTCCTTCATAGCCTCGACCACAACGGGCGCAAGAGGAAGTGTAACGTCGCCGATCCCGAGCCGGATTATTTTTTTGTCGGGATTTGCCGCCGCGTACTGAGCAGTCTTTTTTGCGACGTCGGCAAAAAGATAGTTAGGCACAAGGTTGTCAAAGTTTTTGTTGATTTTCATTTTTCATCTTTCCTTCGCTTCGGCATAAAGCCGTTAATAAGCTTTTCCTAATATCATAAGCCTGTTTAGTACCCCTGCGTACATGTCATTTCAGACTGTATTTGCGATACTAAACAGGCTTTTACGCAGCAAATTAATATTTTTTCTTTTTCGGAATTAAAATGCAATTTATACTAATCTCAGATAAAAAGTGGACAAATATTTGCGAGGATATTTTTCGCAAGACGAGGCGAAGGACGCCGCAAGGCTGTCGCCTTGCAAGGACGAAAGATTGTCTATTTTTTATTTGAGTTTAGTATTAAAGATGATTAGATCTCGATTTCTCCGTCAAAGATCTTCTCGGCGTTTCCGGTCATATAAACTGTGTCGTCTGTGTAGTTTATAATCAAATCTCCGCCCTTAAGCTTGACCTTGATATCTTCGCCCTTCTTGCAGAAGCCGTTTTCACATGCTGCAACAGCAACAGCGCACGCGCCTGTTCCGCAAGCCCAGGTCTCGCCGGAGCCTCTCTCCCACACTCTCATTTTGATCGTGTGCTCGTTGAGAACCGTAACAAATTCTGTGTTCACCCTCTCCGGGAAGAGCGGGTCGTTCTCAAATTCGGGTCCGACCTTCTCTATATCAATGTTGTCGATATCGTCCCTAAACACAACGCAGTGCGGATTGCCGATCGAAACGCAGGTTATGCTGTACTCTTTGTCTCCGATCGTCACATTTCTGGCAACGATCTTTTCGCCGTCAAGCGCAACAGGGATCTCGCTTGGGCTGAGTATTGCCTTGCCCATATCAACTCTGAGGGTATTTACCTCGCCGTCTGAAGTATATGCCTTTAGCTTTTTGATGCCGCTGAGGGTTTCAATCGTGATTTCGTCCTTTTCGGCGTAGTCCACCATACCGTGGTCATAGAGGAACTTGCCCACACAGCGGATTCCGTTGCCGCACATCTTGCCCTCGGAGCCGTCGCGGTTGTACATCTTCATCTTGGCGTCGGCAACCTTTGATGGACAAACAAGAATCACGCCGTCTCCACCGATTCCGAAATGTCGGTCGGAAAGCCTTACCGCAAGTGCTTCTGGGTTGTTGATTTCCTGGTCAAAGGTGCTGAAATAAACATAGTCGTTGCCTATTCCCTGCATCTTGGTAAATCTGAGCGTCTGCTTTGACTGTCTCATATCGTTGATGTTCACAAGCTCGGTGCTGTGCTGTGAGTAGCGGCTCTTCAGGCAGTCCGCGAGCGCGTTGGCGGTGTCGAGCGAGGTAAGGCACGGAATGTTTCTCTCAACAGTCTTTCTGCGGATTTTAACCGAATCACGCGATGGAATCCTGCCCTTTGCAGAGGTCGAGATAACATACTGGATCTTTCCGCTCTCAATAAGCGTAAGCGTATTGTTTGTGCTGTTTTCGTGGATTTTATTCACTCTTACGGCGTCGATTCCGTACTTTTCAAGCACCTCTGCGGTGCCGCCGGTAGCATAGATCGTAAAGCCAAGGTCGTAGTATTTCTTTGCTATTTCTCCGATTTCAGACTTGTCGGAATTGCGGACGGTGATAAACACGCCTCCGCTCTTTTTCATCTTGTAGCCTGCGGCAATAAGTCCCTTGTAAAGAGCCTCCTCAAGTGTGCTAGCGATACCGAGGACCTCGCCGGTCGATTTCATCTCGGGTCCGAGGTGGTTGTCAACGTTGATAAGCTTTTCAAAGCTGAATACCGGAACCTTGACCGCGATATACGGGCTCTTTCTGTAAAGTCCTGTGCCATATCCCATGTCGCGGAGGTTTTCGCCGAGCATAGCTCTTGTCGCAAGGTCTACCATCGGAACTCCGGTAACCTTGCTGATATAAGGAATCGTTCTTGACGAACGCGGATTAACCTCGATTACATACAGCTCGCCCTTATAAATAAGATACTGAATGTTTACAAGACCCTTTGTTTTAAGGTCGATCGCAAGGTTGCGCGAGCTTTCTATAATAGTCTGAGTCATTTCGTCGCTGATGTTCCATGCAGGATAAACAGCGATCGAGTCGCCGGAATGAACGCCTGCGCGCTCAACGTGCTCCATAATACCGGGAATCAAAATATCCTCGCCGTCGCAAATAGCGTCAACCTCGATCTCGGTGCCCTGCAAGTATTTGTCAATAAGGATCGGGTTCTCAATATTCTGTGCGAGAATAATTGCCATGTATTCCTTAACGTCAGCTTCGTTAAAGGCGATAATCATATTTTGACCGCCGAGAACGTAGGAAGGACGAAGGAGTACGGGATAGCCGATGTTCTCGGCAACCTCAAGCGCTTCCTCGGTAGTCATGACCGTAACGCCCTTTGGACGCTTGATATGATACTTTTCCAAAAGCTCGTCAAAGCGTTCTCTGTCCTCAGCCATATCAATAGCGTCATAGGATGTGCCGAGGATATTTATTCCGTTGTCGCTGAGGAATTTTGTCAGCTTGATAGCTGTCTGTCCGCCAAAGGCAACAACCACGCCATAGGGCTTTTCGGTTTTGATAATACCCATAACGTCCTCAGAGGTGAGCGGTTCAAAATAAAGTCTGTCGGCTGTGTCAAAGTCTGTTGAAACGGTTTCGGGGTTGTTGTTTACGATAACAACGTCATAGCCCGCCTTTTTGAGAGCCCAAACGCAGTGAACGGAAGCATAGTCAAACTCGATGCCCTGACCGATTCTGATCGGGCCGGAACCAAATACGATAATGGTCTTTTTGTCGCTGTTCTTTTCTTCAATAAACTCAACAGCCTCGTTTTCCTTGTCAAAGGTCGAATAGAAGTAAGGAGTTTCCGCCTTGAACTCAGCGGCGCAGGTGTCAACCATTTTATAAACCGGAACAAGCGGATTCTCAACCTTTTTGCCGGTATACTGTTCGATAGTCTTGTCAAGGAAGCCAATATTCTTGGCTTTTATGTAAAGCTCACGATCCATGTTTCCGGTTTTAAGCTCGTTTTCAACCGCGATTATATTTTTGAACTTTTCGAGGAACCATTCGTCAATCATGGTGATTTCGTGAATTTTGTCTACCGAAACACCCCTCTTTAAAGCCTCATACACGCAGAAAATCCTTCTGTCGTCGCACACGCTGAGCCTGTCGAATACCGAAGCGTCGGAAAATTCGGAAAACTCCTTGTCGTTGAGCGTATCGTGAGAAATCTCCGCGCCTCTTACAGCCTTCATAATAGCCTGCTCAAAGGTCGGCGCGATCGCCATAACCTCGCCGGTAGCCTTCATCTGAGTACCGAGCGCACGCTTTGCGTATACAAATTTGTCGAAGGGCCATTTAGGAAATTTTACAACAATATAGTCGATCGACGGCTCAAAGCAGGCATAGGTCGTGCCGGTAACAGCGTTCTTGATTTCGCTGAGAGTATAGCCGATTGCTATTTTTGCCGCAACCTTTGCGATAGGATAACCTGTTGCCTTTGAAGCAAGAGCCGAGGAACGCGATACACGGGGATTAACCTCGATTACCGCGTATTCAAAGGACTCGGGATCAAGCGCGAACTGGCAGTTACAGCCGCCCTCAACCTTGAGCGCGGAAACAATGCTGAGAGCCGCGCTTCTGAGGATCTGAAATTCCTTGTCGGCAAGCGTGATCGAGGGAGCAACAACGATTGAGTCTCCGGTGTGAACTCCCACCGGGTCAAAGTTCTCCATTGAACAGATCGTGATAACGTTACCTTCGCTGTCGCGCATTACTTCAAACTCGATTTCCTTCCAGCCTGAAACGCACTTTTCAACCAAAACCTGGGTGATCGGCGAAAGCTCAAGACCGTTTGAGGTGATTTCAACAAGCTCTTCTTCGTTGTTTACAATACCGCCGCCGGTACCGCCGAGGGTGAACGCAGGTCGGATGATTACCGGATAGCCGATCTCATTTGCGAATTCAATCGCGGACTCAACATCATTTACAACCGTTGACGGTATAACCGGCTGGTTAATCGAAATCATCGTGTCCTTAAAGAGCTGTCTGTCCTCTGCCTTGTCGATCGTTTCGGGGTTGGCGCCCAGCAGCTTTACACCGTATTTTTCGAGAAAGCCTTCCTTGGCAAGCTGCATTGAAAGCGTTAGTCCTGTCTGACCGCCAAGGGTCGAAAGCAAGCTGTCCGGACGTTCCTTTTTTATAATTCTCTTAACTGTTTCAAGCGTGAGCGGCTCGATATAAATCTTGTCCGCCATCGCGTTATCTGTCATAATTGTAGCGGGGTTGGAGTTTACGAGAATAACCTCCAGACCCTCTTCCTTAAGCGCGCGGCACGCCTGGGTGCCGGCATAGTCAAATTCAGCAGCCTGTCCGATTACTATAGGACCCGAGCCGATAACCATTACCCTTTTTATATCCTTCTTGAGTGGCATAATATCATCCTCACCTTTATTTCAATCTGATTAATTAAGAAATTCAAATTACTGCTTGTTTTCGTCAATAAGCTGCATAAAGCGTTCAAACAAGAAGTCTGTGTCCTGCGGACCGCCGCAGGCTTCGGGATGGAACTGAACCGAGAACGCAGGCATATCATTATAATTAACGCCCTCGCAGGTATTGTCGTTGGCGTTTACAAAGCTAACCTCGGCGTTTGAAGGCAGGCTGTCGCTGACAACCGCATAGCCATGGTTCTGAGAGGTGATAAATACCTTGCCGGTTTTCAGATACTTTGCAGGCTGATTCGCGCCGCGGTGACCGTATTTGAGCTTTTGGGTTTTTGCTCCCTGAGACAGCGCGAGAAGCTGATGTCCAAGGCAAATTCCGAACAGCGGGATCTTTTTGTCGGCAAGCTTTTTGATTTCTTCAATAACAGCTGTATTCTCGGCAGGATCTCCCGGTCCGTTTGAAAGCATAACTCCGTCGGGCTCCAGCTTCATAATTTCCTCAGCCGAAGTGTCTCCGGGAACGATTGTCAGGTCGCAGCCGTGACGAACAAGCTCGCGGCAAATATTCAGCTTTGCGCCGAAATCCATCAGGACAACCTTTCTCTTGGGGTTCTCAGCCTTAAAGAACTCCGGCTTTCCGGTTGAAGTAGCCTTGACAGAATCCCTGATGACAAATTTCTTGATTTCCTCAAGCTCTTCCTCGCTAAGCTCGTTTGAGTATTTTATCTTGCAGTTAAGCACGCCGTACTCACGCACAATTCTGGTAAGGGCGCGCGTATCAATTCCGTAAATTCCGGGAATGTCGTTCTCTTTTAAAAAGGCGTCAAGCGTACCCTCGCAACGGAAGTTGGAAGGAGCTTGGCACCATTCTCTAACAATATATCCTTTGAGAGCCGGGGATTCGCTCTCAAAATCAAAAGGAATAACCCCACAGTTTCCAATCAACGGGAATGTCTGAATAACCACCTGACCATAATAGCTCGGGTCGGTGAGTGTTTCAAGATAGCCTGTCATAGCAGTAGTAAAAACAAGCTCTCCAATGGTTTCTTTCTCGGCGCCAAAGGATTTGCCCTCAAACACCATGCCGTTTTCAAGAATCAAGTATGCCGTTCGGCTCATAACAAATGCACATTCCTTTCAACTAATTGTATTTATCCAAAGCTGACCGTCGCTGCCGCGTTATCGTTATAGTATATAGAAAGCGGCGTGAAAATCAGTTTTCATAGGTTTTGATAACCTGCTTGGCAACAGCCACCTTGCTCACCCTCAAATCCATAGACTGCTTTTCTATGTATCGGTGAGCCTGATTTTCAGACATATTAAGACACGAAATCAGCAAAAGCTTGGCTCGGTTTATAACATTCATATTCTCAACATAATGCTTTAGTTTTTCGTTTTCGTCCTTAAAACGAAGTATTCTGGTTCTAAAGCAATCGGAGAATTGAAGAAAATGATGAAACAGGTGCCTGTTTATCGGCTTTGAAATCACAAGCACACCGCACGGCGAAAGAACATCGTTAATTTCGTCGGCGTTTTTTTGCGGAACAATGATCACAACGCAGGAGCGCGTTGTGTCCGCCAGGCGCTTTGAAAGCTCGATACCGTTTTCGTCGGGAAGCGGAGCGTTCAAACAGATAAGGTCAAATTCGTCTTCCTTTGCAGCTTCAACAGCAGAGTAAGCTGCATAACAGGTCTTAACGCTGTCATAGCCCTCCTGACTGATCAGTGAAGCAAGCGAAGCCGCGCTTTGACCGGAGTTGGTAACCAAAAGTGCTTTTTTCATTACACCACCGCCACACTGTTTTATCCATCATATTATTTTACAAGATTATACTCTATTTTAAATTACATAAAGGAATTAAATAAAATTTTTTGCTCCGAGTTTTTTTCTCCGAGTTTTTTACTCCGAGCAGAAAGCTCGGAGTAAAAAGAAACCTCGCCTGCCCGAAAATGACCTTCATCAAAAAATAACGTTTTTAGGAAACGTTCATATTTGATTTATTATAAAAAAATAAACCTCGCTTGCCCGTTTTTTTCTCCGAGCAGAAAGCTCGGAGAAAAAAGAAACCTCGCTTGCCCGAAAATAATCTTCATTAATAAATAACGTTTTTTTGGAAACGTTCATATTTGATTTGTTATAAAGGCAACACCGCACAATTCATAGCGCACGGCTTTATTTAAGGGCTGTCGCACAACAAGCGGCAGCCCCAACCTTTATTATTATACTCCGAACAAAAGCTCGGTATATGTCGGATACGGCCAATACTTCTGCGAGGTTTCGGTCTCCATGCTGTCGCCCACTGCTCTGAGCTCCTGCATAACCGAGAATACCGAATTGCGGTAATAAGTCGCAATGTCAAGAGCGTCCGCGCTGCAATCGCCGGCCTTGATTACCGCGTCCTCAAGCTCTGAGGTTTTCTTTGAGAAGCATACAAGCTTGTTTGAAAGACTTGTGATAAGCTCCTCCTCAACTGAGGTCGGAATAGCCTCGGAAAGTGATTTTTTGGCAAGCGCGGTCTCGGTAAGCTCCTTTACATAGGCGGTAACCGAAGGGATGATTCTCTTTTTTGCCATATCGATCATTGTAAGTGCTTCTATATTTATCTGCTTTGAATAGGTTTCAAGCTCAATTTCATATCTTGCGCGCAGTTCCTCCTCGGAGCAGATTTTGTTCCTTACAAAAAGGTCGATATTCTTCTGATCCATAAAGTGAACATATGCGTCCGGAAGCGATTTAAGATTAAGAAGTCCTCTCTTCTCGGCTTCCTCAACCCACTCCTCGGCATAGTTGTCGCCGTTGAATATGATTCTCTGGTGCTCGGTGAACACTCTCTTGATCAGCTTTTTCAAAGCCGGCTCAAGCTCGTCGGCGTCCTTAAGCTCATCATAAAACTGAGCAAGCTCGTCGGCAACCATTGTGTTGAGCATATAGTTCGGGCAGCCGATATTGAGCGATGAACCCAGCGCGCGGAACTCAAACTTGTTGCCTGTAAACGCAAACGGCGAGGTACGGTTGCGGTCCGAGGTATCCTTTCTGAAATCAGGCAGAACGTCAACGCCGGTTTCCATCTTCTGCTTGCCGCGGCTGACATACTCTTTTCCCTCGATGATCGACTCAACAAGCGCGCCCAGATCGTCGCCCAGATACATTGAAATGATCGCGGGCGGAGCCTCGTTTGCGCCGAGTCGGTGGTCGTTTCCGGCTGAAGCAACAGTGATTCTGAGCAGATCCTGATATTCGTCAACAGCCTTGACAACAGCCGCGAGGAACAGCAAAAAGCGGAAATTCTTTTCGGGGAATTTTCCCGGACTGAGCAGGTTTTCGCCTGTGTTGGTTGAAAGCGACCAGTTGTTGTGCTTGCCGGAGCCGTTTACGCCCGCAAAAGGCTTTTCGTGAAGCAGGCACACAAGACCGTGCTTCTCGGCGATTTTTTCCATAAGCTCCATTGTCAGCTCGTTGTGATCGTTTGCAATGTTTGCGGTTGTAAATATCGGCGCAAGCTCGTGCTGAGACGGCGCAACCTCGTTGTGCTTGGTCTTTGCCAGCACGCCGAGCTTCCAAAGCTCTTCGTCAAGCTCCTTCATATATGAAGAAACTCTGGTTTTGATAGCTCCGAAATAATGGTCGTCGAGCTCCTGACCCTTTGGAGCCTTTGCTCCGAAAAGAGTTCTGCCGGTAAGCTTTAGGTCCTCTCTCTTTTCATATAGCTCGCGGTCAATAAGAAAATATTCCTGTTCGGGTCCCACAGTTGAAGCGACCCTTGTAACATCCGTTTCACCGAGCAAATGCAAAAGCTTTACAGCTTCGTTGCTGATTCGCTCCATTGAGCGCAGAAGAGGAGTTTTTTTGTCAAGAATTTCTCCGGTATAAGAGCAGAACGCGGTCGGAATATACAGCGAACCGTCTCTTACAAAGGCAGGAGAGGTCGGGTCCCAGGTTGTGTAGCCTCTCGCCTCAAAGGTCGCGCGGATTCCGCCGTTAGGAAACGACGACGCGTCGGGCTCACCCTTGATAAGCTCCTTTCCCGAGAATTCCATAATAACCTGACCGTCTCCGTTTGGAGAAATAAAGCTGTCGTGCTTTTCGGCAGTGATACCTGTCATTGGCTGAAACCAGTGTGTGTAATGGGTGCAGCCAAGCTCGATTGCCCAATCCTTCATCGCGCTTGCAACAACATTCGCAACGCTGAGATCAAGCGGCTCGCCGTCGTCAATTGTCTTTTTCAACGCCTTGTAGGTGGATTTTGGAAGTCTTTCCTGCATTTTCTGGTCGTTAAAAACCATGCTTCCGAACATCTCAGGTACTTTTGCCATAAATAATCTCTCCTGTCCAAAAAATATGTCGGTTTTTTAAAAAGAAACGGGCACCGCAGACCTTTGTCCGCAGCGCCCTTGCTGTCTTTTGATGATAGTATATTCCACTTTTTTAAATTTGTCAATAGTTTTTCAAATAAAAAATTATAAATCGGTTGATTATTATCGCAAAATATGGTATTTTATTATTAGTTTACCCCTTATTAAAACGACTATCTTTGAAAGAAGGTTTTTACTATGCAGCTCAAAGAATCAGGTGAAATGTACCTTGAAACAATATATGTGCTTAACAAACGCACAGGATTTGTTCGTTCAATTGACGTCTGTGAAGAAATGGGCTATTCAAAGCCCAGCGTGAGCAGGGCGGTTTCTATTTTGAGAGACGGCGGTTATCTAACCGTGGGAAAGGACGGCTCGCTCAATTTGACCGAGCTTGGCAAAGAGGTTGCCGAGCGCACATATGAACGCCATACGGTACTTTCAGAATTTTTTGAAAAGCTCGGTGTTGATCCCGAGGTCGCCGTTGCCGACGCCTGCAAAATTGAGCATGTCATAAGCTCCGAAACATTTGCCGCTGTCAAACAGCATCTAAATGATATTTATAAAAAGACCGGCAGCGGAAAAGAGGAAGCTGTATGCTGATACTCGCCTCCGCGTCTCCAAGACGTCAGGAGCTTTTAAAGCTAATCGCTTCCGACTTTATATGTGCTCCCGCGAATATCGACGAAAGCGTGACAAAGGACATTGAGACAGAAAAAATCCCCGAATATCTCGCGCTGAAAAAGGCCGGACATATTTTTAAGTCAAATCCCGATTCAACGGTCATCGGCTGCGACACCGGAGTTTTTCTGGACGGAAAAATGATAGGCAAGCCAAAAGACGAAGCCGACGCTTTTGAAATATTACAAAGACTTTCCGGCAGAACTCACAAAGTTATAACAGGCTGCGCGGTGATTGAAAAAGGCAAAGAAAAAAGCTTTTCTCAAATAACCGAGGTGGATTTTTACGCTATGGACGACAAAGAGATCCTTAGCTATATCAAAACAGGCGAACCTATGGACAAAGCCGGCGCTTACGGTATTCAGGGATACGCGGCAAAGTTTATCAAAGAAATTCGCGGAGACTACTTTAATGTTGTAGGTCTGCCTGTTTCAGGGCTGTACCGGGTTTTGAGGGCAACCGAAAGCAATCTCTTATAACCAATTTCGGGCTAAAACACCGCAGAAAAGCTTTTTGAGTTTTCCTGAATTTTTGATAATTGACATTCAAGCCGCTTTGGTGTATACTGAATCCGGCATGGTGAAATATCCAAAAACATAATAGAGAGGTAAATAATTATGAAACTTAAAAAAGAATTTATCGTTCAGGATATGGGCGACACTCAGGTTATGGTATCAACTGACGCAAGCTTCAACGGTATTGCGCGCAGCAACAAGTCCGCAGCATTTATTATTGACTTGCTCAAAAACGACGTTACAGAGGACGATATCGTAAAGGCAATGACTGAAAAATATGACGCTCCGGAGGACGTTCTCAGAGCGGATGTTAAGGAAGTTATCGCTACCTTAAACAGCATCGGTGCGATTGAGTAAGCACGATTCGGCGGATTTACGAATAAAAATTCAATGAATTTCCAGCGGCAGCTTTTGGCTGTCGCTTTTTGTTTGATCACAAAAATATCTTTATGCGTTTTCAACAGAAAAATCATTGACATATCAGGCTAATATGGTATAATTTATGTATCAAATTTTCAGATATTTCCTTTATAATTGGTGATGGTATATGATTAGAAAAGCAAACAAAGTTATTTCGGCAGTACTGGCGGCGCTCATTGCCCTTTCGGCAGTTATGGCACAAAGCGCATCATTTCCGGCTGCCCGGGCTGCGAGCTGGAACGGTACCAACTACGGCGGCGGCTCGGTTTCGGGCTACAGAACCTTTCTCGACGCCTTTGGAATTGACTATGACGTTTATATGAACTGGATGAAAAGCCACGAAAATGACAGCTATTATCTGGGCACTCCATATGTTGCCTACGACCACCGCAATCCGCGCGGAGACTGCGGCGGAGCGCACGGAGAGCTTGACATTCCCGGACAGGCAGCCTTGAACTGCACCGGCTTTGTTTGGCATGTTCTCTACAAAGCCGCAGTGCTTTCCGGAGCGTCGCGCAGCCAGATAAACTCTTTGCCGGTAATGGGCAACGTCACCCCCACCTGGTCGAGGCTGGGTGTTTATCGCGTTTATTTTAGAACCAAGGAAGAAGCCCTAAGGTCGGGTATTCTTGAAAAAGGCGATCTGCTTTGGATTTACGGAACAAAGGATTGCCACAACGCCATATTCTACGGAGACAGCCCGTCTCATGACAAGTTTTGGCACTCCGCAGGACCAAACAGCTTTGGCAGAATCGACGCTCCGGGAGATTTTCTCGGAATGTGGGTCGCAAAGGTTACGCAGCCTGACAATATTGAGCTGCACATAAACGCCTCCGGAAAATCCAATATGGGCAGCGAGAGCTTTGGAACAAAATACAGCATCTTTACAAGCAGGAGCGACGCTTCTGCCGCCCAAAATCACCCAAGCGACATGACGATTTGGGACAGAAGGATAGGAACAATTGTGCTTAATTCAAGCGGCTTTGGATGTCTGCGCAAGGCAGACGCTCCGTCAAAAGCCGAGCTTTGGTACAAGGGTGTATCAAGAACCAATCACAGCTATTTTGATTCTGACGCGCGCAAGGTAAACGCGAAAAATACCTATTACGCCGTTCAATGGAGTTCTGCGCCCGGCATGGGTGAGGATGACAGAATTTATGAGCTGAGCGATTCGGGAAAACGCACTCCGTCGGGCTACAAAATTTATTCCGCCAACGTCAGCAAACGGACAGCAACTCCCGATTTTTCTGATATCAAAAGCACCGCAGACGGCGTAAAACTGAGCTGGAACTCGGTTAAGGGCGCGGACAAATATCGTATTTACTACAAAAACAGCCGCGGCGGCTGGACAAGAATGTCCGAAACAGCGTCAACAAGCTATACCGACTCTGACGTGAGGCTCGGCGGCACCTATACCTATACGATTCGCTGCGTTGATAAAAACGGATCGTTCATCAGCGACTTTAGAGGTTCCGGCAGAAAGCACACCTACACCGGGATCTCAACCCCGAAACTAACGAATCTTACAAGCGAAAATGAAGGGATCCGCCTAAAATGGAATCCTGTTTCGGGCGCGGCAAAATACAGGCTGTATTATATTAACAAAAACGGAGATTGGTCAAGGCTTGGAGAAACCGCCTCGACCGAATTTCTCGACAATGAGGTTTCCGCAGGTAACAGCTACACCTACACGATTCGCTGCCTTAACAAAAACGGAAAGCTTGTCAGTGATTATGTCAAAAGCGGCTGGAAGCACACTTTCGCGGGAATAGCACAGCCTAAGCTTCAATTCAGCGACGAAAGCGAGGGCGTGCGCCTTAGCTGGAACGCGGTTTCGGGCGCGTCAAAATACAGGCTTTATTATCTCAACAAGAACGGCGACTGGGCGCGCCTTGGAGAAACAGCCTCAACCGAATTTCTTGACAAAGAGGTATCGGCAGGCAAGACCTACACCTATACGATCCGCTGCCTAAACAGCAAGGGCTACACCAACAGCGACTATGAACGAAGCGGCTCAAAGCATACCTTTGCAGGAATAGCCGCGCCGCAGGTCAGCTATATTGCCGCTGAAGCCGAGGGCATAAGATTAAGCTGGAACGATGTTCCCGGCGCGACAAAATACAGGGTATATATCAAAAATGAAAACGGCGACTGGAACAAAATCGGCGAAACATCATCTTCTTCATTTTTTAGCAGCGGACTTGATGTTGGAAAAACCTACACCTTCACTGTGCGCTGTCTAAACAGCATTGGCTACACAAACAGCGGCTTTGATTCCTCCGGCCGAAGCTGCCGTTATGACGGAATCGCCGCACCGCACATAACAAAGCTTGAAAGCCTTAAAAGCGGCGTGAGAATTAGCTGGAACAAGGTTGATGGCGCAAGGCTTTACCGTGTTTTCTACAAGGGTAAAACCGGCTGGAAGCGGCTTGGCGACACAACCTCGCTGTCAATAACTGACGCCGACGTAACACGCGGAGGTTACTACACCTATACGGTAAGGTGCGTTGGTGAAAGCGGAAGCTATATCAGCAGCTTTGAGGCTGGAAGCAGTATAATCTACATGTGATAAAACATTTAGCTAACGACAAAAACGCTCACTTTCCCGATAAAAGAAAAGTGAGCGTTTTTCATTGTTTAAAGCAAAAAGCAAGAAATCAATAGTTTTTGCAAAAGTAAAAAATATTCGATTTTTTAGATATGTTTCACTAAATTGCGGTGTATGGTTTGTACAATATAAACAACTAACAACCCTATTCTGTCATGTTTAGAAGGACAGAAAAATCGCAATTTGATTAAATCTTGCGATATGTTATTCAATCGTATTTATATGAAAACAAAACGCCCGGCTTTGCAGCCGGACGTTTTTAAGGCAATACCGCTCGCCTTAATGTATTCTTTTGATTAGTTAAAGCCCTGAATCAGATTTGCAAGGAACATCTGAATCCCGGTGGCATCGTCAATATCAGTTTTACCGTTTTTATTGACGTCGGCGGCAATCTGCTGTTCTTCGGTGAGCGTTGTCAGCTCAGCGAGAGATAATTGAATCTCCGTCGCGTCAGAAATTGAAACAACTCCGTCGCTGTCAACATCGCCCTTTTTCAGAACAGTGACAGGCTCGGTAACAGAGGCAGTGGTGTAATCCACCGGAGCAGTTGTCGTCTGAGGAGAAGTATAAATGCTATCGTGCAGTCTGTAATGAGCCTGTGCCATCTCAACCGCCGGACCCTCTACCCAAATATCATCGGTTGACTCGTCATAATAGACTGTAATTGTTCCTTTTGTATGAGCGTAAAAACCAATATTGTTGCCGTTTTTGTCGCCAATCCAGTCGTCGGCAGGGTAAATCCATGTTGTACGGTGTACCATTAACTCATAGAGAGCATCCGAACCGCCAAAATCAGGAATAGTTACGGAAAAAACTCCTCCGTAAGGCAGAAAACTCATTTGATATTCGGATGATTCTTCCGAAGAAACCGAAGGTTGATAAATTACAACAGAGTGAAGATACATTGGGTCAATGTCTTCCTCCGGCACTGTAATCATCGGTTCTCCGGTCGTTTCTTCCTCATAATAAGGAGAACCATCGGGCATAGTGAGATCAACAGTATCCCGGATTTCGTTTACGTCGTCAGTCGCGAAAACATTGGCAGTCATAACAATCATTGCTCCAATAGCCAGTACCAAGCTTGCTGTAACTGCGACAGCTTTCATAAAGTGTTTGCGCACAGAAATGCCTCCTTTTTAATTTATCAATATTATAATAACATTTATTGCCAATAAAATCAATATATTATTATATTATTTTAATAAATTCTTATAATTCAGGCAAATATGCTGTTTTGAATCTTATTTGAGTTGTAATAGTTAAGGCAACACCGCACAATTCATGGCACACGCCTTGCTTGCATATTATTCCGTCAGACTGCCCAAAAATCAGTATGCACACTGATTATTTGTACATTCTGACGAAAAATCTGACTACGCAATCCGCTTAAATCTTGCGATAGCGGTTTCGGTTCAGCCGCAATCAAAACCGGCTTCTTCGTCCTCGTAAACATCTCTATAATCAACGTCTACAAAGGGTGTGCTTTTTGAAAAAGATTTTTTCTTTATAAACATTTTATAGGCACGATTGGCTATTATTTTTGTTTCTCCCAAATCGAAGCCGCCGTTGATCACAGCCCCCACGACCGGGATCATTTTACCAAAATTGATTAGTCCTTTTTCACCAAACTTTGACACTAACTTGAATCCAACTTTTTGGTTTATGTTAAATAAAACCTTCTCGGGGATTTTTTTGATACCTTGTTCAGCTAATTTTTCGCCAAGCTTAATTCCAAACTTTTTTGCTACTTCATTTACGGACACCCCGGCTAAACATGCATAAACAAACGTTCTGACTTCGTCGTCATCTAAGTTGTATCCGCCTATGCGGGCAGCACAGGCAATCATCCGCATTTGGACGTACAAAACACTGCTTAGCTCAGCAGGAATTGTTACAGGCATGGTAATAAGGCCGCCAAAACCGGTAACAAATCCCGAGGTTGCGCATTTTGCCACCTGGACATTAAGCATACGTTTTGCAGCTATTTGCTTATCCGGGTATTTTTTTAAATACTCTTCCGCTATAGTTTCGACCGGTTTGCTTACATAAGGAATACCGTTTATACTTTTATCATATAAAGACGAAATAACCTTTAACATTTTTTCGCCTGTAATCGCTTTTTTGTCTTTAGGCATTATCAAATCGCCTCCTTTAGATAATAGTATAAGTATAGCATGTTTTTTAAAGCTTTTCAACAATATGCGTATATTCGTGCCATTTATTGATGTTCAAAAAGCTGAGTGATAAAAAATATCAAGACAATATACACAGAGCCAAAAACCGGACGCTGAAAATCAGCGTCCGGTTGAATTTATAAAGTAACTCGAATATTTTCGGAAAGAAATTACTTGCCGTACTTTACGCCTCTTTCAACATAAGAGGTGTGGAGAAGCTCGTGAGCCTTGTGTGAGCCGGGAGCTTCAAGATAATCGTCATAGATAGCCTTGATTTCGGGGTTATCGTGTGACTTTCTATAGGTAAGGCTGAGGTCGTCATCGTAGAGAGCCTTTGCTCTGAGTGCCTTGAGGTCTGTAAAGTTTCTTACATGTCCCGGCTGAATCGGCTGACCGCCGCCGTTTACGCAGCCGCCCGGACAGCACATAACCTCGATGAACTGATAAGGTGATTTGCCGGCTCTGATTTCATCAAGAAGCTTTGCCGCGTTCTTAAGACCTGAGGTTACTGCAACCTTAACTGTATTGCCCGCGATTTCATAGGTAGCTTCCTTGATGTCGTCGGTGCCTCTTACCTCGTTATAATCAATCTGCTTAAGATCCTCGCCTGTGAGAACGTCCGCAACTGTTCTGAGAGCAGCTTCCATAACGCCGCCTGTTGCGCCGAAGATCGTTGCCGCACCGGTACCAACGCTCATGAGAGGATCAAACTCCTCGTCCTCAAGCTCAGTAAACTGGATGCCTGCGGTCTTGATCATCTTTGCAAGCTCACGGGTTGAGATTGAGATGTCGTTATCCTGCATACCGTCTCTGCCCTGATCGTCGCGCTGAATCTCAAATTTCTTTGCAATACAAGGCATTACCGATACAACTACGATATCCTTCGGGTCGATTCCGGCTTTTTCAGCGTAGTATGACTTGATCATAGCGCCCTGCATCTGCTGAGGTGACTTACAGGTTGAAAGGTGCGGAATCAGGTCGGGATAATAATGCTCGCAGAACTTGATCCAGCCCGGTGAGCAGGAAGTGATCATCGGCAGAGTTCCGCCGGTTGTAAAGCGCTGGATAAACTCTGTACCCTCTTCCATGATTGTAAGGTCTGCGCCGAAGTTGGTGTCAAATACCTTGTCAAAGCCGAGGAGCTTAAGAGCCGCAACCATCTTGCCCTTTACGTTTGTTCCGATTGGCATACCGAAGCATTCACCGAGTGTAGCTCTGATAGAAGGAGCGGTATGAACAACAACATGCTTTGCAGGGTCTGCGATCGCATCGAATACCTTGTCGGTATCGTCGCGCTCAACAAGCGCGCCTGTTGGACAAACAACTGTACACTGTCCGCAGCTTACGCACGGAACGTCTCCAAGCTCGAGATCGAACGCACAGCTGATCTCACTGTCAAAGCCGCGGTTGTTTGCGCCGATAACGGAAACGTACTGATTCTTACATGCAGCAACGCAGCGACGGCAAAGAATACATTTATTGTTATTTCTTACAAGGTGGAGAGTTGTATGATCTTCTTCATACTTTGTCTCCTCGCCCTGAAATTTTGTCTCATCAACGCCGTATTCAAGGCAAAGCTTCTGGAGCTCGCAATTGTCGTTTCTGGGGCATGAGAGACATTTTTTATCGTGATTTGAGAGCAAAAGCTCAAGGTTTGTCTTTCTGTATTTGCGAATCTGAGGTGTATTTGTAAAAATCTCGGTTCCGTCTCTGTCGATTGGGTATACGCAAGCGGCAACAAGACTTCTTGCGCCCTTAACCTCGCAAAGACACATGCGGCAGGCACCGATTTCGTTGATCTCCTTGAGGTAGCAGAGAGTCGGGATTTTAATTCCAAACTTATTGCAGGCTTCAAGAATAGTGGTATTCTTTTCGACTTGATAGTCTTTACCATTGATTTTAATATTCAACATTTCCATATTAATATCTCCTTTCTTTAGCCCTTAAAAATTGCTTTGAACTTACATGTATCAATACAAGCACCGCACTTGATACACTTGCTTGAGTCGATTTCATAAGCAGGCTTCTTCTTGCCGGGAGCAGTGTAATCGGTAACGGAGATCGCTCCTGCCGGACACTTCTTCGCGCACATTCCGCAGCCAAAGCACTTGTCTTTTTCGATTGTATACTGAAGCAGTTCCTTACAAACGCCCGCAGGACATTTTTTGTCAACAATGTGAGCGATATATTCGTCCTTGAAGTAACGGAGAGTTGAAAGAACCGGGTTGGGCGCAGTCTGACCGAGACCGCACAGCGAGTTTGCCTTTATGTAGTAGCAAAGCTCTTCCATCTCGTCGAGCATTTCCATTGTGCCCTGACCCTTTGTGATTTTTTCGAGCATTTCGAGAAGTCTCTTTGTACCGATACGGCACGGAGTACATTTTCCGCAGCTCTCGTCAACGGTGAACTCAAGGAAGAACTTGGCAACGTCTACCATACAGTTGTCCTCGTCCATAACGATAAGTCCGCCCGAGCCCATCATTGAGCCAATCGCGATAAGGTTGTCGTAGTCGATCGGAACGTCGAGGTGCTCCTCGGGAATACATCCGCCGGAAGGACCGCCTGTCTGAGCAGCCTTGAATTTTTTGCCGTTGGGAATACCGCCGCCGATTTCAAATACGATTTCGCGCAGGGTTGTGCCCATTGGGATCTCAACAAGACCTGTGTGGTTGATCTTTCCGCCGAGCGCGAATACCTTTGTACCCTTGCTCTTCTCTGTACCCATTGAAGCGAACCAATCAGCTCCGTTGAGGATGATCTGAGCGATATTAGCATATGTCTCAACGTTGTTGAGGATAGTCGGCTTCTGATAAAGACCCTTTAACGCAGGGAACGGAGGACGCGGACGCGGCTCGCCTCTCTTGCCTTCGATCGAGGTCATGAGCGAGGTTTCCTCACCGCATACGAACGCGCCTGCGCCAAGACGGAGCTGGATGTCAAAATTAAAGCCTGTGCTGAAAATATCATCGCCAAGCAGTCCGTACTCATGAGCCTGCTCAATAGCGATCTGCAAACGCTTTACAGCGATCGGATACTCGGCACGAACGTAGATATAGCCCTTTGACGCGCCGATCGCGTAGCCGGCAATTGCCATAGCCTCCAAAACAGCGTGGGGGTCGCCCTCAAGAACGGAACGATCCATGAACGCGCCCGGGTCGCCTTCGTCGGCGTTACAGCAAACATACTTCTGATCAGCGTCGTTGGCTGCGGCGAACTTCCACTTTAAGCCTGTCGGGAAGCCGGCGCCGCCTCTGCCTCTGAGACCTGAATCGAGTATCGTCTGGATAACCTGCTCGGGAGTCATCTCTGTGAGGACCTTTCCGAGAGCGGCATAGCCGTCAACAGCGATGTAGTCGTCGATCTTTTCGGGGTCGATAACGCCGCAGTTACGCAGCGCAACTCTCTTCTGCTTTGCGTAGAAGGCAGTCTTGTTGAGCGACTTGATCGTGTCCTCCTCAACTGTCTCCTGATAAAGCAGTCTTGTAACTATTCTACCCTTAAGAAGGTGTTCTTCAACGATTTCGGGGATATCCTCGACCTTTACCATTGAATAGAAGCTTCCCTCGGGATAAACTACCATAATAGGACCAAGCGCGCAAAGACCGAAGCAGCCGGTTGTAATAACGTTTACTTCCTTTTCAAGTCCCTTTGCCTTGATTTCTTCTTTTAGCTTTTCAACAATTTTTAAACTGTTTGAAGAGGTACATCCGGTACCGCCGCAAACAAGCACATTAGAACGATACATGTTGTCCTCCTTATTTTGTATTTGCGCCGATTGTATATTCAGTAACGACGTTTCTGTTTACGAGATGGTCGTTTACAACTCTGGCAACCTTTTCAGGCGTCATCTTAACGTAAGTAACCTTCTCCTCGCCGGGAATTTCAATCTCAACAACCGGCTCGTACTGGCAGATGCCGATACAGCCTGTCTGAGTAACTGTGATATCCTCCTGCAAGCCGCGCTTTGCGATCTCCTCTGTAAAAGCATTGAGAACCGGTCTTGCTCCCGCGGCGATTCCGCAGGTTGCCATACCGACAAGCACGCGTGCAGCGTTTGGATTTTCTTTTCTGAGATTAAGGTTTGCCTTTGCCTTATCTCTGATAGCCTGCAATTCAGCTAATGATTTCATAATTAAGCACCTCCGAATAGTATCTGAGTTTGTTCTTCTAAATATTGTCTGATCCATTCCGTCACGTCGGGCGTGTCAAGACTTACGCCCTCCAAAACCGCTCTGAGCTCCCTGGTGTCGAGAGTGAACGAGCCGTTGTCGTTTGTTCGTGTAAATACAAAGTCAATTTGAGGGTTGCAGCGAATAAGAATTTCTACAGTTGAGTTGATGTCTCCGAGCGGAGTCATATCAACGTGGCTTTTCACATATCTTGCCGTGGTTGTCGTACCCTCTCCGAGCCTTGAGCTGATCTCAAAGCTTCCGCCGGTTTGCTCCGCCGACAGCTTAAACAGCGGAACTCCCAGTCCGACCTTTCTTGTTGTTCGTGTGGTAAAGAACGGATCTATAACCTGACTGACCTGTTCCTCTGTCATTCCGCAGCCGTTATCTCCTATTGAAATAGACAGGCTGTCGTCTTTGTCGCTTTCCTCAACCGTGATTGTAACAAGCGACGCTTCGGCTCTGACAGAGTTCTGGGCAACGTCCATGACGTTGAGCGACAACTCGCGCATCAGGCGTTTTTGTATTTGTCAATAATGCCCTCAACCTGGTCTACGGTGAGTCTGCCGTAAACGTCATCGTTGACGGTAAGCACCGGAGCAAGTCCGCACGCGCCTATGCAGCGGCATGCTGTGAGCGAAAACTGACCGTCCGGAGTACATTCCTCAGGATCGATTCCGAGAAGCTCGGAAAGCTTGTTGAGAATGTCGCCGGAGCCCTTTACATAGCAGGCGGTTCCGAGACAAACCGAGATATTGTACTTGCCCTTTGGTGAAAGCGCGAACTGTGAATAGAAGGTTGATACTCCGTATACCTCCTCCAGCGGAACGTTTAAGCCTTCCGCAACCATCTGCTGAACCTCAATTGGCAGGTATCCGTAGATTTCCTGAGCCTCTTGCAAAACAGGCATTACCGCGCCGGGATCGTCGATATGGGCGGCGATTGCCTCCTTAAGCTTTGCTTCTTGTTCAGGTGTTCCCGAAAACGGGATGCTGCTGATTTTCTTTTGCATCTTATTTCCTCCTGAATAAAATTTATGCGCCTTCTTAGAGCACATAGCTTCTTATGCTAATTATAGCACAAGCGAAATTTGTTGTCTATGGAAAATTTTGTCGTTTTTAAAGTTTTTTTAACACTATAACACCGAAAAAAGGCATAATTTTGTCGCATTATAAATTTTTGTCAATATTTACTGCGTTCACGGAAATAACACGAAAAAAACCGCCTCAAAATGGGATTATTTTACTTTTTTCGTATTTAGAAATTTAATTACCGCTTCAGCCGTCAGCTCGTCAAGCTCGATCTTATTCTCTGCCTCGCGCATATTTTCAAGATAATGCGCGTCGGAATCGGTCACGATATTCATTTCTTCAAGTATCGGATGGTGCCGCAAAAGCTGAGGAAGCTTTGATATATCGGCAAGCTCCGCGGTTGTAAAGCCGCATTCAGGAGCGATTTCTCCCAAAACAGACAGCACCGAATAGCTGTCCCGGTCGATATGCGCCGGAAAGCAAATTCCCGAAAACCGCTCCGCCTCTTTTTTGGCTGTCATAATACTAATGCTTGTCGCGGGCAAAAGAAGGTGTTCTATCTCGCCTGTTTCCTCGTCATTGCCGTTCATTATCACCTGTCTGCCATAGATTTCCGGACGGTTTTTGACCTTGATACGCTTTGAATCAACAAATTCGTTCCACTCCAGAGCCGTTTCAAGCGTCGGGAACAGACAGACCGCGTGGATATCCTCGCTTGTGGTCAGCTCCATTCCGGGAATAACCATAATGCCGTTTCTCTTTCCTGCCTCAATCGCTGCCGCGCAGTTTAAAACCGTATTGTGGTCGGTGAGAGCGATAAAATCAAGCCCCAGCAGCTTTGCCATACCGGTGATATTGTTCGGAGTCATGTCCATATCACCGCAGGGCGAAAGGCAGGAATGGATATGCAAATCGTAATAATACTTCATTTTTGTCACTGTGCAAGCAGCTTGCTGAGCTTTACGGCAGTTTTGTAGCTGTTTTCCTCTGTAATCAAAATATTAACTCCCATAAGCTCCGCCTTGCTTTTGGCGTCGGCGTCGAGCGCGGCGTTTTCGGTGAGCACAATGCAGCTCACGTCGGCAAGGGTCGCAACCGCGATTGAGTTGATGTTTCCCATAACGGTCAGCCAAGCCGAGTTCTCGGGAGCCCTGCCCATTACCCAGCTGAGCAAATCGCCGATATAGCAGTCGGTTATTTCGCGGTCTAAATCACCCTCAACAAGTATTTTTAAATCAAGCCTTTCGGCAAATTCCTTAACATTCATTTTGCACCTCTATACAGCTAAATTTGCTTCGCAAGCTATGAGAATAATTGCAAAAACTGCAAAATCCAATCGTTAAAACGTTGTTCTGAGCTGATCGTAAACGCTCTGGATTTTTTCCTTTAGCTTGAAAATGCACTCGGTCTCCTTTGCCTTTCCGCGCACGATGTCCTCTGCCATAGCCTTGCAGGACGGTGCGCCGCAGGAGCCGCAGTCAAGCTTTGGAAGTCCGTTGTAGATCTGCTCCATTTTTTGCATCATTTCCATTGCCTTGTTTATATCCTCATCAAGACGGAATATGTCGGCGTTAAATTTCAGCTCGTTCTCCCACATCATGTCGTCGATATTCTCGCCGATATGGTTCAGCGAAACGGGCAGATATTTTCTCAGACTGTGGATCCTTGCCTGCGCCACATATGGATTTTCAACCGTGAGAACTCCGCCCACGCAGCCTCCGGAGCAAGCGTTGAGCTCGATAAAATCTACGTCGCGGATATGCTCATCCTCAAGCTCCTCGAGCACCCTTATGGCGTTTTCGATTCCGTCGGCGGCAAGATATTTTTCGCCGAGCATCGCCGCGCTCTCTCCGCCGGAGGTCGCCCAGCCGATTCCAATAAGACCCGATTGCGAAAGCGGCTCGATTTCTTCAAGATGATCCATAGCCTTGGTAAGCTCGGGATAAATTTTTGAAATTGCGATCGCGCCGTTGCAGGCGGATTCTTTAACATAATTCGGGCTGCTGATTTCTGTCACCTTGGCAGGACAGGGAGTAATAAAAAATATTCCTATATCATCGGATTTAAGACCGGTTTTTTCAATCGCTTCTTTTCTGGCAAGCCTTGCGGCAACCTCAATCGGAGCCAAAACAGGCATAACGTTTTCGCAAAGCTGAGGAAAGCGAATTTTTATCAGCCTAACTATTGCCGGACAAGCCGAGCTTATTATCGGATATTTCAATTTGTTTTCCTTAATAAGCTTTCTTGTTGCCTCGGAAACCAGCTCGGCAGCGCGTGATACCTCAAAAATCCCGTCAAAGCCCAGCTTTTTTAGTCCGGTCATTACAATGTCTATATTATCAAGGTGGTTGAACTGTCCGAAAAGAGCGGGTGCGGGAATCGCAACGGTATATTTAAAGCCGCTGATCTCCTCAAGCGTCGCGCTCTGCGCTTTTTTGGCGTGGTGAGGACAGATCCTGATACACTCACCGCAGTCTATACATCTTTCCGGAAGAATTCTCGCCTTTCCTCCGTGAACCCGGATCGCCTCTGTGGGACACCTTTGCAGGCAGTGAGTGCAGCCGCAGCACTTGTCCTTGTCAAGAACAACCGAGTGAAAATGCTTTTTCATAATATCTGTAAAATCTCCTTACTCTTTTTTTACGACTACTGTCAAATAGAGCTTTGTTCCCACTCCAAGGGTAGTTTCAATTTTCATATCGTCGGTGTATTTCTTGATATTCGGCAAGCCCATGCCCGCGCCGAAGCCAAGGTTACGAACGTTGTCGGGCGCAGTGGAATAGCCCTCCTGCATCGCCTTGTCAACGTCCTCAATGCCGGGGCCGCTGTCGGCAAGCAACACCTCGACCCTGTCGGGATAAATATCAACGTCGCAATAGCCGCCGTCAGCGTGAAT
>CAJODI010000011.1 GCA_905233145.1 uncultured Ruminococcus sp.
TCAGTGTGCATACTGACGTATGGATACTGATTTTTGGGCAGTCTGACGGAATAATATGCAAGCAAGGCGTGCGCCATGAATTGTGCGGTGTTGCCTTAGTATTAGGCTGTAAATCGCTCGATATTTACTGACCTTTCCAATTATTTCACTTTCATTATACAATAAAAAAAAAGAAATCTCAATAATTGTGAAAAGAAAGTTTGTAAAATTTCGATGTATTTTCATGCTAAAAAAGAATTAAAGTTAGTGATATTGACATTTGGCATAAACAAACGCCGTCGAAGCTTTAAACACAGTTTTCACCTGAAAAGTCAAATTGCACAAAACAAGCAGCAAAATTTTACAAGTAATTGACAATTAAATGCGAAAAATCATAAATTTAGGCGTGCAAAATTGTTGACTTTTTTGAAAACTTGATTATAATAATAGGTGTCAAGTAAACAGTCCGCTTGACTATCGACCTGTTTACGATTCAGACTTACTCGAGTAAATATTTAAACACTATGTCGATAATAAAATCATGATTTGCCAAATGGTAAATGGCGCACGAAACAAAACTTTATATTTTTAAAGAATTGAAGGAGGAATCTTTTATGACACCAATTCTTAGCTTACACAACATTGATGTAACTGAGTTCCTCGCCGTGCTTGATACCTGCGAGGGCAACGTATTTCTTGTTACTAACGAAGGCGACAAACTCAACCTCAAAAGCAAGCTCAGCCAGCTGGTTGGCCTTACAAAGCTTATTGAGGGCGGAAAAATTCTTGAAGCAAGCATTTTCTGCGAAAACAAGTCTGACGAAAGCAAAATGTTCAGATTTAACTTCTTTGGTAACGCAAAGGACGCAAAGGCAGGCTAAGTCTGCCGCGGGGTATATTTGAAAAACTTGATGTATTTTAAATTTATCATGATATCTTAAGGCAACACCGCGCAATTCGCGGAGCACGCCTTGCTGAATTTTACAACTACGTTTTTCACGTTAATTTCAAAACTTCTAAATCCAAAAAGAGCCGCTGACAAGCGGCTCTTTTTGGGTTTAATAGATGCATAAATATCATGCGATCACTAGATAATTCCCATGCTCTGCAAACCTGTGAGCATATACATAATTATAAACAGGGCTACGATAACATACATAATCGGAGATACTTCTCTGAATTTTGCTTTTGCTATCTTTACTATCACGTATGAAATAAAGCCAAAGGAAAGTCCGTCGGTTATCGACCAGAAGAACGGCATTCCGACAATTGTGAAAAAGCACGGGAACGCTGTTTCCAAGTCGGACCATTCAATATCCTTTAGCGAGGAACACATCATTATTCCCACTATAATCAGCACAGACGAGGTTGCCGCAAGGGGAACAAGCCCGGCTACAGGCAAAATAAACAGCGAGAGCGCAAAGCAGGTGCCGGTTACGGCTGAGGTGAGTCCGGTTCTTCCGCCCGCGGCGATTCCGGAGGTTGATTCAACAAAGGTTGTAACAGTTGAGGTGCCGAAAATCGCGCCAATTGATGTTGCCATGGCGTCAGCGAGCATTGCCTTTTCAATTCTAGGCAAATTTCCGTTTTCGTCAAGCAAGCCTGCCTTGTCCGCCGCGCCGATGAGCGTTCCGATTGTGTCGAACATGTCTACCAGCACAAGGGTTATTATTACCGCGAGAAGTGAAGCGATAGGAGCAGAAAACAGCTCGCCAAAGCCTGTGAAGCATTTGCCGAACATCGAAAAATCAATTTGCGGCACCCAGTTTGAAGGAACTGTGATTCCCACATCAACGCCAAAGCAAAACTGACAGATATTTCCGACTATGGCTGTAATCAGCATTCCGATAAATAACCCTGCTCTGACCTTTTGGATAACAAGCACAGTTGTTATGATCAGCCCGAAAAGCGCGAGCAAAACCACCGGCTCGGAAAAGGTTGCAAGATCAACATGGGTCGGCGCGCCCTGGTTCTCTCCGATTATAATACCTGCGTTTGAAAAGCCTATCATTGCGATAAACAGACCGATTCCGGCTGTGATTGCCTTTTTTAGGCTGATCGGAATTGAATTGACGATCGCGGTTCTAATGCCGGTTACCGTCAGAAAAATAAAAAACAAACCGCCCAAAAAAACAACAGACAGCGCCGCGGAAGGCGAAAGATTAAAGCCCAGACAAAGCGTGTAGGCAAACACGGCGTTGAGCCCAAGCCCCGGAGCCAAAGCAAGAGGATAATTTGACAGCCAACCCATCAGCCAGGTTCCGATAGCCGCGGCAATACATGTTGCGGTGATAACAGCGGTATCTTCCATTGTGCCGGGAATATCAGCCAAATTTGGATTGCTCTTACCGATTACCGACGGATTAAGAAAGATGATGTAAGCCATAGTCAGGAATGTAGTAAGTCCGGCTATGATCTCGGTTTTTACATTGGTTCCGTTTTCCTTGAGTTTGAATAGTTTTTCCATAACATTTCCCCTTTTTTGAATTTGAAAGACAAAACGTCCAACTTACGGAACGTTTCCGCAATTTGTCTGTTTGATAAACAAGCCCTAAGCAAGCCTGAGGCAGCACCGCGCAATCAACGCGCGCCTGTCCGGATTTTATTTCGTCAGCTTGTTCCAAAACCAACGGAATAACTTTCCGCAAAATCCGTACCTGGATTATGCGGCATTGGCTAAGAATAATTATAAGTAATTTCAACAAATTTTTCAAGTGCTTTTTGTGATATGTATAAAGAACGTTGAGGCAAAGTAAAGGCAACACCTCATAATTCCGCTGTGAGATTTACTTTGGGAATTTTACTATTATTAAAAATAAGAAAGTATTGCACAATCGTATTGACAATTGCTTTTTTTTACTTTAAAATAAAAGTACCTAAATATATTTTATTTATTTAATTTTAAGGAGGAAATTAAACATGAAAGCAAAGTTTTCAAAGCTTGTTGCCGGTTGTCTCAGTCTGACAATGGCATTCGGCGCCTTTTCAATTGCGCCGTTTTCGGCAAGCGCAGCAGAAGTTTCGCCAACAATAATCGGTGATGTTGACGGCGACGGTTATGTTACCATCCACGACGCTACACTCTTACAGTACTATCTTGCAGAGCTTGCGGATATCAACGACGCTCAAAAGTTTGTGGCTGACGTTGATGACGACGGCTATGTAACTATCCACGACGCAACAATGATTCAGTATTATCTCGCGGAGCTTGTAGACGGTTTTAAAAAGCAGCCCGTTCCCCAAACCGAATACACATATGTTGTTGCAGGCACACAGAATCTAACAGCCTACAACTGGGTTGCCTCTGCCAAGACCGGAAATGTTATGAGCAAAAACAATGACGGAACATATTCTCTTACATTCACAGACGTGATGGCGTCCGATGACGAAATGCAGTTCAAGATTGCCGCTATCCCGGTTGAGGGCGGCGACATTGTCTGGTACGGCGCTGACGGAAAATCAGCCAACTATGCTTTCCGCCACACTATGGACGGTGACATCACAATTAGCTTTGATCCTAAAACAAAGCAGCTTAGCGCGTCGGGCAACGGCGTAGAGCTTATTACAAGTCTTAAAATCAATTCAATCACAGCTGTAGGCGCAGGCTTGTCGCCGTGGCTCAACGGTATTTCATGGGATCCAAGCGCAGCAGCCAATCACATGACAGAGGTTGAATCCGGTGTTTACCGTATTGAGTTCAATGATATCAAAGAAGAAATGAACTATGAACTCAAGTTTGCCGCAAATGATTCATGGGACAACAACTGGGGCATTCCTGCTGGTGTATCATACACTCCCGGCGAATGGGCTGACGCTGTATTCAATGCGGACAACATCAGATTTGAAGTTGAAGATGATTTGGTTAAAGCTGTCGTAACTCTTGACCTCAGAAACTTTGACTATAATACAAAGCAGGGTGCAAGGTTCTGCGTTGATCTTATTCCTGCAAACTGATAATTAGGTAAATAATAATTATAATCAGGGGCTGCCGCTAATTGCGGCAGCCTCGCTTTTTCTTGAATAATATATTTTTTATCGTGAATATTTGTTTTGCCGTATTATCATTTAATGCAGTCATTCGTTAGGCTGTGGTGAAATTATGTATGTTCATATTGACATTTATGTCTTTATAACTTAAAATGAGAAGTACTTTAGAGCAGCACGGCTAACTTTATTTTGCGGTGTTGCCTTAGTGAATAATTTTTGGGAGGAAAAAACATGAAAGCAAAGTTCTCAAAGCTTGTCGCTGTTTGCCTTAGTTTTGCGATGATTTTCGGCACATTTTCAATAGTGCCGTTTTCGGTAAGCGCGGCAGAGGGGGATGTTTCACCAACAGTGATCGGTGACGTTGACGGCGACGGTAACGTTACTATCCACGACGCTACACTCTTGCAGTACTATCTTGCCGAGCTTGCGGATATCAACGACGCTCAAAAGCTTGTGGCTGACGTTGACGACGACGGTAACGTTACTATCCACGACGCCACAATGATTCAGTACTATCTTGCCGAGCTTATTGACAGCTTCACAAAGCAGACCGAACCCGCTGACAATACGGTATATGTTGTTGCCGGTACAGCAAACCTTACAGGCTACAACTGGTCGGGCTCACCGGACACAGGCAATGTGCTTGTAAAGGACGGCGACGTGTACAGCTTTACATTCAAAAACGTTGATGTGATCAACGAAGAAATGCAGATCAAGATCGTTGCCAACAAGGAAGGCAGTGCTCCTGAGTGGTACGGCGACGAAAACGGACAGAACATTGGCATAAAGTTAAAAGAAGCGTGCGACATTACAGTCACGTTTGATCCGGCAACAAAGAAGGTCTCGGTTTCAGGCGAAAGCGTTGAGGTGATTACTGATATTGAAATCAATTCAATGCGCATTGTCGGCGCAGCTGACGAAAACAAGGGAACCTGGCTCAACGGCATTTCATGGAATACCGCAGCAGACGAAAACCTTATGACTGAGGTTTCGCCCAAGATTTACAAAATTTCATTCTATGACCTTCCCGAGGAAATGGGTTATGAGTTCAAGTTTGCGGCTAACGGCAACTGGAACGCTAACTGGGGTCGCGGAGACAACACAGAGGTAGTTCTCAATACTCCGTTTGACGCGACCTTCAACGCCAAAAACTTTACCTTTGACCTTGAAGAGACTTCAAACGTAACGATCACCCTTGACCTTACCGGCTTTGATTTTTCTACAAAATCAGGCGCTAAGGTAACAATCAGCGTTGAACCTGCATTTCCGGTTATTCAGCCGGTATATGTTGTTGCCGGCACTGAAAACCTCACGGGCTTTAACTGGGCAGGCGCACCGGATACAGGCAATGTGCTTGAAAAGGACGGAGACGTTTACAGCTATACATTTAAAAACGTTGGCGTGATCAACGAAGAAATGCAGATCAAGGTTGTTGAAAACATCGGCGCGGATCAGTCATGGTACGGCGATGAAAATGATCAGAATATTTGCTTTAAGACTGCAAAGGAAACAGATATTACAGTTACATTTGATCCGGCAACAAAGAAGATCACTGTTTCGGGCGACGGAGTTGAAATGATCACAGAGCTCGAGATCGACGCGATGCGTGTTGCGGGCAAGGCTGATGAAGCCAAGGGCAGCTGGCTCAACGGCATTTCGTGGAAGCCCGAGGCAGACGAAAACCTTTGTCAGGAGATTTCTCCGAACGTTTACAGCATCACCTTCAACAACCTCCCCGAGGAGATGGGCTATGAGTTCAAATTTGCCGCTAACGGCGACTGGAAAGCGAACTGGGGTGTTGACGAAGAAACAGATGTTGTATTAAATGCTCCTGTCAACGCTAAATACAACGGAAGTCAAAACGTTACATTTGACCTTGAAGAGGAATCTGACGTAACGCTTACACTTGACCTTACAGACTTTGATTATGCTACCAAGAAGGGCGCGATAATTACAATCAGCGTTACGCCCTGCGAGCCGGTTGACAACACAGTGTATGTGGTTGCAGGCTCAGCAAATCTTACCGGCTACAACTGGTCGGGCTCACCCGATACAGGCAATGTGCTTGAGAAGGACGGCGCTGTATACAGCTTTACATTCCCGGGCGTTGATGTGATCAACGAAGAAATGCAGATCAAGATCGTTGTCAACAAGCAGGGCAGCGAACCGCAGTGGATCGGCGACGAAAACGGTCAAAACGTAGCGTTCAAGGTTACAAAAGAATCAGATGTTAAAATCTCATTCGATCCCGAAACAAATAAGATCACGGTTTCGGGCGACGGAGTTGAGATGATCACAGACCTTGTTATTAACAACATCATCATTGCGGGTGCCGCCGACGAAAGCAAGGGCAGCTGGCTCAATGGCGTTTCATGGGATCCTTCATCCATGAAAAATATTGTTCCGATGGCAGCTCCCAAGGTATACAGCATCACCTTCAACAATCTCCCCGAGGAGATGGGCTATGAGTTCAAGCTTGCGGCCAACGGTTCATGGAACGCCAACTGGGGTATCGCAGATGATACAGCATTTGAATTCGGCACTCCTTTTGACGCCAAATTCAACGGAGGCAATATTAAGTTTGACCTTGAAGAAAAATCAAATGTAACGATCGTTCTTGACCTTACAAACTTTGTGTACGCGACTAAGTCAGGCGCAAAAATCAATATCATCGTAGAGCCTGTCAAGGAATACACATATGTTGTCGCAGGCACAAAGAATCTCACGTCATACAACTGGAGCTCTTCTGTAGAGACAGGCAATGTTATGACTGAGAACGAGGACGGAACTTATTCCCTTACATTCAAGGACGCAGCGGCTTCGGATGAAGAAATGCAGCTCAAGATCGTAGGCGTACCTGTTGAGGGCGGCGACATAGTTTGGTACGGTGCTGACGGCACATCGGCAAACTTTGCTTTCTACAACAGAACAGACGGCGATGTTACGGTAACCTTTGATCCCGAAACAAAGGAAATCAGCGTTACCGGTGATGGCGTAGAGCTTATCACTGAGCTTAAAATCAATACGATCACAGCTGCCGGTTCCGGCTCGCTGCCTTGGCTCAACGGTATTGAATGGAACCCCGGTGCTGCCGAGAACCACATGACCAAAATTGCGAACGACGTTTACCAGATTCGCTTTGAAAATATCGAAAGCGAAATGAACTATTCAATCAAGTTTGCCGCCAACGATTCATGGGACAACAACTGGGGAATCCCTCAGGGCGTGATCTACACTCCCGGCGAATGGGCTGACGCGGTGTTCAATTCCGACGATATCAGGTTTGACGTTGAAGACGACCTTGCGATCGTTGTGGTAACTCTTGACCTCAGAGACTTTGATTATACAACAAAGCAGGGTGCAAAATTCTGCATCGAAATCATTCCTATCACCGAGGAGTGATCTGGAATTTTAAAGCTTATCAGGGGCTGTCGCAAAAACGCGCGATACACTCAGCAAGTCGCTGAAGGTATCGCGCGGTTTAATTTTCAGATTGCTTAAATTATACGTTGAAGCGGAACAGAACAACGTCTCCGTCCTTCATGACATATTCCTTGCCCTCGCTGCGAACAAGTCCCTTTTCCTTTGCGGCTGCCATGCTGCCGCAGGCTATAAGGTCGTCGTAGGCGATAACCTCGGCGCGAATAAAGCCGCGCTCAAAGTCGGTGTGGATCTTTCCGGCAGCCTGGGGAGCCTTGGTGCCGTTTTTGATCGTCCAGGCTCTTACTTCCTGTTTGCCGGCAGTGAGATATGATATAAGACCGAGGAGAGAGTAGCATTCCTTGATGAGCCTGTCCAAGCCGCTCTCGTCCAGTCCCATGTCGGCAAGGAACATTTCCTTTTCTTCCTTGTCCATTTCAACGATTTCTTCTTCGATCTGGGCGCAAATCGGGAGAACGCCTGAGTTTTCCTCCGCGGCGATTTCCTGAACCCTTTTGTAGCCCTCGTTGCTTTCGATCCCGTTTGAAAAATCATCCTCGCTCATATTCGCGGCGTAAATAACCGGCTTGTTAGTCAGAAGAGCGACCTCTGACAGCAATGCCTTTTCGTCGTCGTCACACTCAACGCTTCTTGCGGGCTTGCCCTCTTCAAGAGCTGCGAGCACGCGCTCATAAAACTCAATATCCTTTTGATATTTTTTGTCGCCCTTGAGCATCTTTTTGGTTTTGTCGATCCTGCGCTCCATCATTTCAACGTCCGACAAAATCAGCTCCAGGTTGATCGTCTCAATATCACGCGCAGGGTCAATGCTGCCCTCAACGTGGATGATGTCGTCGTTCTCAAAGCAGCGAACAACGTGAACGATCGCGTCACATTCGCGGATGTTTGAGAGAAACTTGTTGCCCAAGCCCTCGCCCTTTGACGCGCCCTTAACCAAGCCGGCAATATCTACAAACTCAATCGAAGCAGGTGTGTATTTGTCCGGGTCGTACATCTCGGCAAGCTTGTCAAGCCGCTTGTCCGGAACGGCAACAACGCCGACGTTTGGCTCGATCGTGCAAAACGGATAGTTCGCGCTCTGCGCCCCGGCGTTTGTAATAGCATTAAAAAGCGTGCTTTTTCCAACGTTTGGAAGTCCGACTATACCTAATTTCATGTATTCTCACTTCTCCTTATTCAGCTCGTTTCAGATTATTATAACACAACACGGAACAAATCTCAACTGTATTTGGTATGAAAAATAATGAAGGGGCAAGCAAAATGATTTAGCAAGATAAGATCCGACCTTAAACTTGCGTGGAATATGACGTAAGTTTGAGATATTTGAGATGCAAATCTTTTTTTCAGTGAATTTGCATATAAATATACAAGTTCTCTCGATAATTTAACTATATATGGGAGGTTTTTATGCCTTTTTTCGTGTTTTTTTTTAAAATAGTTATGATATAGTTTATCTATATTTAGGAGGAAAAATAGGAGAAAAATGATTGAAAGATATTATAAAATTGAAAAGATTATAAGAGATTGGTTTAGTTTTAAGTGTGATTTGGGTATAAATGATATTATGCCTGAGGTTGTTTTTTTGTTTGAACAAAATAAAGAACTTAGAAAAAGAATTGCTGATTTAAAAGAGGAGAAAAACATTGAAAAATAATAGTTTATATATTATAATAAATCTAAAATTAATTATAAAGGGGTTTATTTTATGTTGGATGAAACCTTTGTAAAAGAAAGATTAGCAAAAACAGTAGATAATAGTATTGAGATAGCATTTAAGTATTTATCAGGCAAAGTTAAGGATTTCAATGAAAAATCAAAAATTGATTTGGGAATTTCATTTGTTGACTATTTAAATAATTCCTTTGAAAAATACAGCAAAATAAAAACTATATTATATAAGAATCAACCAAAGTATTTATATGATTTTTTTGAATGTTGTAATTTGAAATTGGATAGAGAAATTGTGAATTGTCAAAGTGTTGAGAGTATAATAAGCATTTCGAGATTTAGCATTATTGTAGGGTTAGGTGGAATGGGAAAATCTACATTAATGAAGCATTTTTTTCTTGATACGATAGAAAAAAACATATGTATTCCTTTGTTTATTGAATTACGTAATTATGATAATTCTACTAATCTTTTAGACTATTGCTATAATTCAATTAAAGTGTTAGGCTTCCGTTCTGATATTAAATATTTTAAATACGCATTAGAAAGTGGTATATTCTTATTCTTATTAGACGGATATGATGAGATTAAAGATGAACTGAGAGCAAAATTTCGCATAGAATTGTTTGAGTTAAGTGACGAATATAATAAGAATGCTTTCATTATTTCTTCAAGACCGTGTGATACTTTTATTGGCTGGACAAGGTTTTCTGTTTTTAAAACACAACCATTATCAAAATCTCAAGCGATAAATCTAATTAATAAAATAGACTATGATAAAGATACAAAAGATAACTTTATACGAGAATTAAATAAAAAACTATATTATGATCATCAATCTTTTGCTTCAAATCCATTATTATTAAATATCTTATTGTTGACATATGATGAATATGCAAAGATACCAGAAAAGTTGCATATTTTCTATTCAAAAGCATTTGATACAATGTATTCCATTCATGATGCGACGAAACCGGGAGGCGGATATAAAAGAGATTTAAAAAGTAAACTTCCTTCAGATAGTTTTATTAAAGTTTTCTCAAAATTTTGCTTTATTACATATGTTCATGAACAAATATCTTTTGATAAACATGATATTCTTACAATTATTGATGAATCAAGCAAAAAGATAGTTGAAGTTAAAGCTGATGATTTTCTTGATGATTTGCAAAATGCAGTTTGTCTAATATATCTTGACGGATTAAAATATATTTTTACTCACCGCTCTTTTCAAGAATATTTTTCCGCTATATATTTGCGTGATTTAAATGATGACTCACAACAAATAGTTTGTCAAAGATTGCTAAAAAAGAATTTAATATCTATTCATTCTGACTCGGTATTCAGTATGTTATGGGATATGAATACAGAAAGATTTAATAGGAATGTAGTATTACCAACGCTAAAAGAAATTAAGGATAATAAGCCAATTGCGGCTGATGAATTGCATAGTTTTTTCTATTATTTGGTAGATTATATTGAATTAATTCCAGAAAAATATGATGAAAAAAGATTTGATGATGTTTTTGAAAAAAGAATGGTTTTATTTCCTGAAAGAGGTTTGATGATAGCTGTAAAGTTTAATGAAAATATTAATTATAACTTTATCATTTTTCTTGCAAAAAAATATATGAAAATTAAATCAAGCACAATTAATTTGGGAAAACTTTTTTCAAATTATATTAATAAAACAATTGATGCTAATTTGCTCCGAAAAGACAATGCATTGTTTAGTAGTATTATTTCTGAGACAAAAATTGGAAAGATTGTAAAAAATATCTCAAAACTGTATGATGAAGTTAGCAAAGAGGAATTGGAAGCTGATTTAGAATTAAAAAAACTATTAGATATTATTGAATAATTTTAATATAGTATCATTAATACAGATTATATTTTGGGGTGATGGTTTTGGAAAAGCTTTCTCTAACAAAAAAGCTCAGGGTCGAGGAGGAAAACCTTGCCTGCGCAATGGGCAGCGGCAGTCTTATGGTACTTGCAACGCCTGCCGTGGTCGCGCTTATGGAAAACGCCGCGGCGGAGCTTGCGCAGAATATTCTCGGCAACGACGAGCTTACTACGGTGGGCACGATGATTTCGATTGAGCACATCAGTCCCACTCCTATCGGCGCGGAGATCAGCGCGACCGCCGTGCTGACCGAGAACAACGGCAGAGCGTTTTGCTTTGACGTTTCAGCCTCGGACCCCTGCGGTGAGATCGCTCACGGAACGCACACAAGGGTGAGCGTGAACGCTGAAAAATTCCAGGCAAAGGCGGACGGTAAGCTTTATGGCTAAGTATAAATACATTCTTTTTGACCTTGACGGCACGGTGAGCGAGAGTGCGGAGGGTATCAGAAAATCGCTTGAATACGCGATAAACACACTCGGCGCAAAAATGCCGGATCTTGACGACTACACGCTCTATATCGGTCCTCCGCTGATAGACACCTTTATCAGGCTGGTGAGGCTTGATCCCGAGACCGCCGAGCGCGGAGCCGAGCTGTACAGAGAATATTATAATGAAAAAGGAAAATTTTTGAACCGCGCCTATGACGGAATAAAAGAGGTCTTAACGGCTTTGAAGGCAGAGGGCGCGAAAACCGCGCTTTGCACCTCCAAATACGAAGGCTTTGCGGTTGAAATCATTGACATTCTGGGACTTGCAAATTGCTTTGACGCCGTGTGCGGCTCTAATCTGGACGGCAGCCGCAAGGATAAAAAGGATATGATCCCCTATGCTGTTGAGTCATTGGGAGGAAGCATGGAGCAGGACCGCAAAAGCGTTGTTATGCTGGGAGACACTTGGTTTGACGCAAAGGGCGCGAGGCTTTGCGGAGTTGATTTTATCGGCGTTGAATACGGCTATGGCGAGGTTGAGCCGATGAAGCGCGAGGGAGCGGTCGCTTTTGCGGAAAAGCCTTTGGATATTTTGCCCTTGCTTGTCTGACATATTTTTTATTCCTCAGGCATAAAATCTACCGATAAACGCTTTTGGCGTGTAATTTGGGTGAGCTTATGTTTGCTGTGAAAAAAAGTTTTATTATATTAATTACGGCAGTTTTGCTGATTGTTGCCGCTTTGATTGCAGTGCTTTTCGCGACTCACAGCGAAAAATCCCCGGGCGCGGAAGAGCTTGCTCAAATCGGCAGGGGAGAGGCTTTCGCTGTTCCTGACGACACGGCGGCAGTGTGCCGGGATTTTTTGTCAAAACACGGAATTACCGCGGATTTTGACAACGCGACGGATGAATATGTCGTTATACCGACCAAGTTTAATGCTATATATAAAAAGTATAATGAGCTGCAAGATGAAAACGGACTGGACCTTAGCCCGTACATGGGCGAATGCGCCGAAAAGGTGACAGCAGAGCTTTTGAACAGCGACGTGCGGTATGCTGTTTTGCTTGTTGCCAAGGATAAGGTAATCGGCGCGCATATTACAAACGGAGAATACGGCGATGAAAATTTGTCGCTGAAGGATTATGGAAAGACTTGACAAAAGCCTGGCTTCTCAGGGGCTGGGCAGCCGAAAAGAGGTTCATGCTCTGATAAAGAGCGGCCGTGTGACGGTTGACGGTGAGATCTGCAAAAAGCCTGAGCAAAAGCTTGACGCGGAAAAAGCCGAGATCTGCGTGGACGGCAAGCAAATCGGCACGGACAAATACATATATATAATGATGAATAAGCCTGCCGGGGTAGTTTGCGCAACAAAAGACAACACAGACAAGACGGTGCTCGACATTTTGCCGCCTGAATTTAGGCGCAGAGGATTGTTTCCCGCCGGAAGGCTTGACAAGGATACCGAGGGGCTGCTGATTATTACCAACGACGGTGATTTTGCCCACAAAATGCTTTCGCCGAAAAAGCATGTGGACAAGCAGTATGTCGCAGAGCTTGACGGAGAAATCACCGATTCCATGATAAAAAGCTTTGAAAACGGCATTGTTTTTGCTGACGGAACAAAATGCCTGCCGGCAAAGCTTGAGAGGATTGACAAATGTAAAGCAAAGGTGACAATTTGTGAGGGGAAATACCATCAGGTCAAAAAAATGTTTCTATCTTGCTCCGTGAAAGTTGTGCACCTTCAACGAATATCAATAGGAAATTTGTATTTGGATAGCAATTTGCCCACAGGAAGCTGTAAAAAACTGACAAAATTAGACAAAGAGCTGATTTTTATGGGCAAAATATACTAAAAATCAAGTTGATTTTTTATTGTGTATCGAAATTTCATAAATTCGGGAGCAAATATTTAGTTAAAATCGGTATAGTAAAAAAATCTTTGAAGTGGTATATTATTATCACGTAATAAAGCTTGACTTTATTGGATTATTGGAGGTTTAATTAGTATGGCAAATGTATCATTACAGCATGTGTACAAAATTTATGACGGCGGAGTGGTGGCCGTTACCGATTTCAACCTGGAAATCGAAGACAAGGAATTTATTATTCTCGTAGGTCCTTCCGGATGCGGAAAATCTACTACACTCAGAATGATTGCCGGTCTCGAGGATATCTCAAAGGGCGAGCTCTATATTGGCGACAAGCTTGCCAACGACGTGGCTCCAAAGGACAGAGATATCGCGATGGTTTTCCAGAACTATGCGCTTTATCCTCATATGACTGTTTACGATAATATGGCGTTTGGTCTTAAGCTCAGAAAAATGCCAAAGGAAGAAATTAAACGCAGAGTTGAGGAAGCAGCAAGAATCCTCGGTATCGAGCAGTATCTTGACAGAAAGCCAAAGGCTTTGTCCGGCGGTCAGAGACAGCGTGTTGCGCTGGGCCGTGCTATCGTTCGTGATCCAAAGGTATTCCTGCTTGATGAGCCGCTGTCAAACCTTGACGCAAAGCTGCGTGCTCAGATGCGTACCGAGATTTCAAAGCTTTATCAGAGACTCGGCACAACCTTTATTTACGTAACTCATGACCAGACAGAGGCTATGACAATGGGTACAAGAATCGTTGTTATGAAGGACGGCTTCATTCAGCAGGTTGATACTCCTCAGAACCTCTATGATTTGCCCTGCAATATGTTCGTTGCCGGCTTTATCGGATCCCCTCAGATGAACTTTATCAACGCTACTGTTGGCAAGGACGGTTCAAAATACACTCTTAATTTTGATAAATACAAGATTCCGGTACCTGCCGACAAGTGCGAGGGCGGCAAGCTTGATCCTTATGTTGGCAAAGAGGTTGTTTTCGGTATTCGTCCCGAGCATGTTCACGACGAGCCCGAAGAGCTTCAAAAATCTCCCTGCAAGCTTCAGGCTAACGTTGACGTTACCGAGCTTATGGGCGCAGAGATTTATCTTTATGTTAATATCGGCGGCGTTCCGATCACAGCGAGAGTTGAGCCTACCTCAACCGCACAGCCGGGCGACACGATCGAGATCGCGTTCAACCTTGACAAGCTCCACATCTTTGACAAGGACACAGAGCAGACGATCACAAACTGATGCTTTAACTTTAATAATTATAAAAATGACCGCGGTGGTTTTCACCGCGGTTTTTATGTTATACCGGGGCTTGTTTGATAAATAACAAAACACGAGAGATAACGCAACAAATGTTAAATAGTTTTATTATACTAATCTCAGATAATAGTATTAGAGTAAAAAAAATTAAAAAAATTACAGGTTTGTCACATTATCAACACATTTGCGTGTTATAATAAAAGCCACAAAGGGGAAAACTGCTATTTGTTTTTCGTTTTTAGAAATATACACCTGCGGCTTATGCATTTTCTATAAAAAATTACAGGAAATTTGTAAATAGAGGTTGATTTTTTTCTCGTTTTTGTGTAATATGTATATAAGAAGATTTGTAACTTGTTTTAACTTACAATTATTTGATTATATGCAGAGAAAAGAGGTTAATTTCTATGTCTAACAGGTTATTTCAGGGCATTGTTCATCAGATGAAGGATGCTATTGACAGGACAATAGGCGTTATAGACGAAACTTCAGTTGTTATCGCCTGCTCTGAGCTCGGAAAAATCGGAGAGGTCAACGAAAGCGTTAATTCCGAAACTCTCAGTTCTACCGCACCCTTTGTAATTAACGGATACACCTACAAGTCGTTTGGCAGCAGCGCAAAGTATGACTACGCTGTTTTTGTTCAGGGAACAGACGAGTATGCTCAAAAATACGCTCAGCTGCTTTCGGTATCTTTTGCCAGCATTAAGCAGTATTACGACGAAAAATACGATCGCTCAAACTTTATTAAGAACGTTATTCTTGATAACATTCTTCCGGGCGACATTTATCTCAAGGCAAGAGAGCTTCATTTTAACAGCGAGGTTTCGCGCGTTTGCCTTTTGATCAAGATTATCACAAAGACCGACGTTTCGGCTTATGATATTGTTCAAAATCTTTTCCCCGACAAGACAAAGGATTTTGTAATTAATATCAATGAGGAAGAAATCGCGCTTGTCAAGGAGGTCAAGCCCGACACCGACGGCCGCGATCTCGAAAAGCTGGCAAGCTCAATCGCGGACACGCTGTCAAGCGAGTTCTACACCCACTGCGTGGTTGGTATAGGTACTACAGTTACCGGAATCAAGGATCTCGCGCGTTCATTTAAGGAAGCGCAGTCTGCGCTTGAGGTTGCAAAGGTTTTTGATACAGACCGCACCATAGTAAGCTATGACAACCTCGGTATCGCGAGACTTATCTATCAGCTTCCGACAACGCTGTGCAAGATGTTTCTTAAGGAAGTTTTCAAGCGCGGCTCAATTGAGAGTCTTGATCAGGAAACACTGTTTACGATCCAGCGTTTCTTTGAGAACAACCTCAACGTTTCGGAAACCTCGCGCAAGCTGTTTGTTCACCGCAACACGCTGGTTTACAGACTTGAAAAAATCAAGAAGCTGACCGGACTCGACCTGAGAGAATTTGAGGACGCTATCGTGTTTAAGGTAGCTTTGATGGTCAAGAAATACCTTAACGCCAGCCCGACAAAATTCTGATAAATTATAAATATCGTTCCTGAACACAAAAACAAAATATTTGTGTTCAGGACGTTATTTTCTGTAGAGCAAATTTTTCGGCATACGCTCTGCTTGCATATTATTTTGTCAGCTTGCCCAAAAGCTTCGGCAGGGCTTTGTAACAGCTTTCCGTGATTTTGCTCGGACTGACGAAAAAATCTGACGAAAAACTAAGGTGAAATTATGATTGACTTTGATAATGTGTCAAAAACATATCCAAACGGCACACATGCGCTGTATGACGTTACCTTGCATATTGACAAGGGTGAATTTGTCTTTATTGTCGGTGCGTCCGGCGCGGGAAAGAGCACATTTCTCAAGCTGATTATGCATGAAGAAACACCGTCTCAGGGCGAAATCACCATAAACGGCAACAAGCTTTCGCGAATGAGACGCGGTCAGGTTCCTTATCTTCGCCGCCACATGGGAATAGTTTTCCAGGATTTCAGACTGATTGAAAAAATGAATGTTTTTGATAACGTAGCCTTTGCCATGAGAGCTGTGGGAGAGAGCAGCAGCGTTATCAAAAAGCGTGTTCCCTATGTGCTCGAGCTTGTCGGACTTGCCGATAAAATGAAAAATAAGCCAAGCGAGCTTTCGGGCGGCGAGCAGCAGCGCGTCAGTCTTGCAAGGGCTCTTGTGAATAATCCCGAGATCATTATTGCCGATGAACCGACAGGTAACGTTGACCCTGAGCTTTCCTATGAGATTCTTGAATTGCTCAATGAAATTAACGCCATGGGAACCACGATTTTGGTTGTGACCCACGAGCACGAGCTTGTGCGCGAGTTTAACCACAGGGTTATCCAGATTGACCGCGGAAGGGTTATCAGTGACACAAAGCAGGAGACCTATGACCCAAGCGGCGATATCGGCATTGATGAACTTTATTCCGACGACGTTGCCGAGGATGATTCCGATTACGACTTTGGCGAATCTGCCGAGGTGGATATAGCGGATCTGTACGGCGGCGCAAACGTAAATTCCTGATAAAATCGAAAGGATAGTTTTATGAAAGGCTTTGGTTATCTTGTAAAAGAGGGCTTCAGAAACGTTTGGAGCAACCGAATTATGAGTATTGCCTCAATTTGTGTGCTCGTAAGCTGCCTTGTACTGACGGGTGCGGCAACGCTGCTGTCACGAAATGTTTCTGATATGGTAGAATCCGTTGGGCAGAACAACGAAACCACGGTTTATATTAAAGACGGCTATTCTCAGCTTGAGGCTGTTTATATAGGCAAAGATATTGAAAAGCTTGACAACGTTCAGTCGGCAACCTTTTATTCGCGTGACGAGGCGTTTAAAAAATACAGGGAGCAGTTGGGAGACGAGCTGTTTGCCAAAATTGAGCAGAGAAATCCGCTTCCCGACGCCTTTATTGTTGTGATGAACGATTTGTCGCTTTATGAAAACACGGTTGAGCAGATTCAGCAGATCGAGGGCGTGAGCACGATTGTAAACCGCTCCGCCTTTGCGGACAAGCTCACAAAGCTCAGCCATCTTGTGAACATTGTTTCCTTCGGCATTGTCTTGGCGCTGGTTATTATTTCAATTTTCATTATAGCCAATACGATCCGCGCGACAATGTATTCGCGCCGTTTTGAAATCAGTATTATGAAGTCGGTCGGCGCCACAAATATGTTTGTGCGAATGCCGTTTTTGGTTGAAGGTATGGCGATCGGCTTTATCTCCGCGGCTTTGGCGACGGGCGCGCTCTATGCTCTTTATGAGGCGGTTATCGCTGTGGTCAAGAGCACAAATCTGCCGCTGGAGTTTATTCCTTTCTCAAGCGTGCTGGTTCCGATTGCAATTGCGTTCATAGTTGCGGGTGTTGTTGTGGGCTTCTTCGGCGGCTTTATTTCAATCCGCAAGTACCTCAAGATGGAAGGAAACGAAATTCTGGGTTGGTAGGCCCGAAAGGAGTTTGATAGTATGAAAAAGCTAAAACGTATTCTCTGCGCGATGCTGAGCGTTTGCATGATTATGCTTCCTGTTTCGTCTGCGGCAGTCGGTGCGGAAGAGAATATTGATGATTTGAAGAAAAAGCTCAGCGAGCTTGAAGCAAAAAGCGCGCAGTATCAGGCAGAGCTTGACAAAACCAAGGAAGATATCAAGGACAAAGAGGCATACAGCCAGGCTTTGATTGGAAAAATCGGCACACTTGACGAAAAGATAGCTCTGACCGGCGGCTCGATTCAGGACCTTAATTCAAGCATTACAACCAAACAGAGCGAGATCAACGAGGCAAACAAGGCGATTGAAAGCCAGCTTGACGCGCTTTGCAGCAGATTGAGAACCATCTACATGTCTGGAAGTGCGAGTGATCTTGAAATCATTTTGGGCGCGAAGGATTTCTCCGATTTTGTTGACAAAATGACCCTTGTTCACACTCTTTCTACCTATGACAAGGAATTGATCGACGACGTAAACGAGCAACTCTCAAAGATTTCCGTGCAAAAAGAAGAGCTCGAAACCGACAAGGACGAGCTTGAGGAAAAGCAAACCACGCTTCAGGAGGATCAGCAGGAGCTTAACAATTTGCTTGATGAAAACGAAGAGTTTTTGAGAGGCCTTTACGAATCAAGCGAGGACGCTAAAAAGGCAATAGAAGGAGCGGCTATTGAAAGCGCGGACGCGGAATCAAAAATTGCCGCTTATTATGAGGCTCAGCGTCAAAAGGCAGCTCTTGAGGCTCAGAAGGCGGCGGAAACAATTGCTGCCGAAAGAGCAAAGGCTGCGGAACAAAATACAAAGAAAACCGAAAAAACCGAAGAAAAAGCAACTGAGCCCGAGGACGAACCCGAGGAAACTCAGCCGGCGGAAAGCTCCGAGTCCGATGATTCGGACGACAGCGGATATACTCCGTCAATTCCTTCGTCAGGCTATACCTGGCCCGCTCCCGGCTATTACTGGGTTATTTCAAAGTGGAACGAGGACAGAGGCTCGTATAACCACGGCGCGATCGATATTACCGGCAGCGGAATCATGGGCGCGGTCGTTGTGGCTGCCCAGAGCGGCACGGTTATTGATACATACAACGCTTGTCCTCACAACTACGGAAAGGACGGAAGCTGCGGCTGTAACGGCGGCTTCGGCAACTACGTAGTAATTGACCACGGCAACGGCAAGAGCACGCTTTATGCCCACCTGACCAACGGTATCGTGTCCACCGGACAGACTGTTTCTCAGGGACAGGTTATCGGCTTTGTCGGATCAACAGGCTGGTCAACCGGAGCACATCTGCACTTTGAAACTCGTTACTATGGCGTAAGATATAATCCTCATGACGAATATCCGAATATGGATTTTTAATTTAATAAGACAAAAACGTTTTAGGGCGCGCACGGAATTTTCCATGCGCGCCCTGCTGTTATCATAATGAACAGAAAAATATTATCATGCTGTTTGTCTTGCTTTTTCACCTATTCTACGTAATAGGCGTGGATTGAATCTTGACCATTAAAGACGTAGTAATAACCATTATTATATTGTTTGTCATGTTGCATAGGACATATGACTAGATGGATTTTTGATTCATGCGACTTTGTTACACCATCTTTATTATAGGTAATAACGTAATCTTCGTTATTCGGCGACAAATCACTTTTAAAATCTATTGAATAAGCGTCTGCATTCGGCGCCAGTTTTTTGATTTCCTCTTGAGGAAGATACTTCACTGCATTTAACAAATCCCTCAGCTTGTAAACTTCGTCATTTTCTGACCATTTATAGCCTTCATAGATAGGATATTCAAAATAAAGCTCTTCATATTTAGCGATATTATACTCATTATTTCTAATATTTATATTCATTTGAGAACTATAAGTTTTTTGATTTTTCGTATAGCAAAACCAAATCGTATTTGAAAAACCACTAAAATTAAGATTTGGGTCAAGACTAGCATTTATTCCGTATTTATCAGTCCATATTTCGGATGTGTCATCCGGTTTTTTAGCTTTGCTGATGTTAGAAAGAATTGAATCTGTATCCAGGTCAGAGATGTTATTTCCGGACATTGGAAAATAATCCCATCCATCACCGGTTAAGAGTGCAGCCCCAATTGCAATAACAATTATAAGAATGACCGATATCGAGACCACGGCAGTCTTGCGCGGTTGATGCGCGATCATCGTTATGCGCTCTTTGAGCGACCTTTTTCCGCTGCTCATTGTGGTCGTTGCGAAAAGCAATGATGATTTCAGCATGGGGCTGACCGAAAGCTGTATCAAGGCTGATCCGTATTCCACGCTTTTTCCCTCACCCAATACTTTGAGCGCACCTGCGTCGGCGCACAGCTCGCAGTCCTGGCGCGACATTTCTGCTGCCAACCACACCAACGGGTTGAACCAGTGGATAATAAGTACAACGCAGCGCATAAAAGTCCAGAACAGGTCGCCGTGGCGGTTGTGACTCAATTCGTGTTCAATGACGTATCTCAGTTGAGCTTCGTCTGCTGCCGTTTCTGCCGTAACGTAGATCGCGTTTCTGAACAGGCAGGAGGATGAGAGATTTTCGACGGAATAAACACGCACCGGACAGTCGATCTCCAACAGCTTGCGCCGCTTGCGAAGTGCCATGTAAAATCGCAGATTAGATATGATAAGGATCGCCGCTGTCACAACCGCGCCTGTGAGCCAAATCACATTCAGCAAATCATTCACAGTTATAGGTATTCCTCCGTAATGGATATCATATTGAGCAGCATCGGACTCGCTTTGCTCGGATCCGGACATAGAAAGCTGTGAACCGTTCTCCGCAACCTGCGAGTTGCTGCCGCCTATAACGGTTACTATACTGTTTGGTATTTCCTGATTCGGAAGCAGGTCTGTCACCGATCCGAGAACGCTCCAAGTGCTGCACGCGATCACTCCGGGGATCAGCAGCCTGAACAATACCGGGAGCCAAAGCGCGTACCTCAGTCCGGGGCGCATACGCTTACCGAAAAGTGTGCGAACCAAAATCACCGCAAGAATCAGCAAACAGGAAGAAAGCACCCATTCAAAATTACTCATGTTCTCGCCTGCCTTCCTTTAAAATACGGTACAGCTCGTCGATCTCCGAGTCGCTGAGATAACTTTCCTGCGCCATTGTGTTGACCAAAAGCCCAATGCCGCCTGCTTTGATTTTTGGGAGAGTGTTCCGAACCTCCTGCCGCACCGCTTCGTCACGCGAGAGCAGGGGGTAGAACAGCTTGCGCCTTCCTGTGGCGTCGATTTTTACCGCACCCTTGTCGGCAAGACGGTTCAACATAATGTTGATCGTTGCCTTTGTCCATCCTGTATCGTCGCGCAATGCGGAGACCATATCGCCAATGGTCAGCGGACTTTCGTCCCAAAGTAGGTTCATCAGCTTCCATTCGCCGTCGGACAGAGATTTGTTAATCATAAATAATCACCTCACATAAAATAGATAACAGCACTGTATATTACGTTCGATATTATTTTCAGGCAATACCGCATAATTCTGGTGCGTGGATTGCGTAGTCAGATTTTTCGTCAGAATGTACAAATAATCAGTGTGCATACTGACGTATGGATACTGATTTGCGCCATGAATTGTGCGGTGTTGCCTTCACTTATTCTAAGTAAAAGAGATGGATTTCATCTTCACTATCCTCTGCTTGCTCATTATCCTCTTCGTCCTGTTGCATAGGCTTTATGATTAGATGAATTTTCCAATCATCCAGCTCAGTTACATTGGTTACACAATATTGATTATAGGTAATAATGTGTTCATTGTCATTCGGGATCAAATCACTGTTTAGCTCTATTATATAGCCATCTGCTTTCGGTGCAAGCTTTTTGATTTCCTCCTGAGGAAGATACTTCAGTGCATTTATAAAATTCCGCAGATTGTGGATCTCCTGATATTCTGCTTCTCGGTAGCCTTCAAATACAGGATATTCGTGTATTTGTTCTTCATATTCAGCGATATAATACAGATTAGTGTCATTATTAATTGAAACATGAGAATAATATGTTTTCCGGTTTCTGTTATAGCAAATATTGATCAAAGCAGGGAAACCATAAAAATCCCAATTAAAATCTTTGTCAAGCTCGGTAAATAATCCACTTGCTTCATAGGTAAATATTTCGTTTTTTTCTTTCAGGTTTTTGGCTTTGCTGATGTTAGAAATAATCAATTCTGTATCCAAGTCTGAGACGTTTTTTCCGGACGTTGGAAATACATTATATTCAGTCAATAAAGGTTGATTTTTTTGACTTATACCTACGAAAGCAACCCCGACTACAATAACTATTATCAGAATGACCGATATCAAGACTGCAACAATCATGCGCGGTCGGTGCGCGATCATCATTATGCGTTCTTTGAGCGATTTCCTTTCGCCGTCGGACAGAGTTTTATTATTCATAAATGATCACCTCACATATAGTTAGATAACAACTGTTATCATTATAATAGCATGTAGGATAACACTTGTCAACCATTTTAGGGAAGTATTTTTTTATGTTTTGCGTGGGCGTTAAATCATGCGGATCATTACAATGTATTATATCAAAAATCCCTGCATATGATTAAGTAAAAACCAATCATATGCAGGGGTGTTTTTTGTGATTACTGTTTTGAGCGTTAGGCTGCCCGAAGCAAAAGGCAGGCTTGACAAGCTTACGCGCAGGCTCAGACGCGACAGGCTTGACGTGAGCATAAAGGAAGCAAGGGGCGTTTGCCTGAAGCATATTACATATACAGGCTACAACGGAAAAATATGTTTGGAACGCGCCGATAAAATCATCGGTGCTCAGCGAGCGCAGCTGGTCTGCTCGGATAAGCTGGTTTTTCCTGAAAATTGCGGATACAAAAGGTTTTATTCAAGAGAATTTTCAGTCAGACTTTGTACAAATTTAGCTCTCAGCGTGCTCTCTGCCTGCGGCTGCGCCTCTGACTTGAAGCTCGGAATTTATGACATAAAGGGCGATTCCTGCGATTTTCTTTATCACGCGCTCGAATACTGCTCTGATGTTACGATATTCACAAAAAACACCGAGTCATACCGCTGTGTTTGCGACCGCGCGCTTAACGAAATGGGAGCTGCTTCGTTTATTACATTCAATCCCGGCGAGCTGAGCGGCTGCGATTTTGTGATAGCAGTCCAGCCTATTGAGCATGAGCTTGGGCTGCGCGCGGAGGCTGTTGTGCTGACGGTTTCGGAGCCGCGCGCCAGGGTTGGCGGCAGAGTTTATTACCGATATCATTTCAGAACACCGAACGGCTTTGACGCTATAAAGCCCTCTGAGCTTGATGAGGAATACTTTTGTTCCGCGCTTTATACGCTGGGCGGTCAGTATCAGCTCGGCTCAATAGTACCGCTTGTGTGCCGAGGCTTTCAGTCGTCTCAAACGGTCAAATCTCTTTGCGAATTGCTGAAAAACCAATGCAGGAATACTAGTAAAACTCTTTAACATCTGTTGCCTATATTCCCACGGTGAATATGCTCAGCAGTGCAGTTACAACTGTAAGTGCTGTTAAAATTATAATATGAGCTTTTTTTTCTTCTACAATCAAGCCGACAAACTCCCTTAGAAAAGCGTTTGGGAAGAAGTACCATTTTGTTTTTGCCGAGATCCCGCGCGCGTTTTTCAGCCCTACCTTTTTGGCTAACACATAGCTGCGAAAAACGTGATAGTTTGTTGTAGCGATCGCAGGCGAGCTTTTTCCCTTGCAGTCCGAATCAATTACTGCTTTTGAAAATTTAAGGTTTTGGAATGTATTGACTGACTTGTCTTCTGTAAGAATCTGTTCTTCGGGAACGCCTTGCTCCAGCAAATACCGCTTCATTGCCTCGCTCTCGGAGATTATTTCATCGTCACCCTGACCGCCTGACGGAACAAATTTTGCGTGCTTTCCTGTTTTGGCGAACTGTTCGTTTTCAAATGCGACTGCACTGTCAACTCTTCCGCGCAGCAAGGGCGTGAGCGAGCCGTCGTCACGAATTGCGCAGCCGAGAATCGCGATATAATCGCGGTCAAACGGCGGCTTGCTTCGTGAGGCCATAGCTGCGCTGATTACAGTGGATATTAGCATACTTACAAAATAGCTGATGATTATCGCGATGCTGTTTGTAATAGCGTCAAATACAGTTCCGTGGAGAGAAGAACCCGAGCTGTTTTCATCAATGAAAAACAGTATCAGCATTCCGCTAAACCAAGCAGCTCCGAAAATAGCTCCCAGCAGGTTTGTTATCCGAAAGCCTTCGTGCCGAATAAGCGAAAGGTTGCTCAAGGATACCGCTAACGAAAAAATAAGCATAAACAACATTGTGATCAACAGGAAAAAAAACCCCGCTGTCGCAAAGCTGTGGAGAAAATAACTGAACGGATAATTGATACGCTGTATTGTTATTTCCATATCAAAATCTATAGTTTGGAGTATTAATGCTATCAGATAAATCGTCAAAAACAAAAATATTCCGCCGTATATTACCATTTCATAGCCGAAATTTGCTTTTTTTCGGCATTGCAAAAACCACCTGAGATTGAATATTACCGCTATTATAATATCAATCAAAATGACTGCTTTGACAATCATGCTTCCGTCAAAATCAAAATATCCGTTTTTCGCAAAAATAGTATTAAACGGTCCGACATAATAGTTTTCAACTATATAATAGTTGTAATCTTCGCTGCCTGATTTGATTTCTATTTTGTCAAAGCCGCTGTGGACAGGCTTTACGGTATAGTAAATATTTTTGCCGTCTGTATTCGTTTCGGTGATCTCGACATTTCCGTTTTGAATGGTTTTCTCAAATTCCGGGTTATCGGAAATGCTAAGATAACTATAATAAACTCCGTGATATTCCCTCGCTGTAATTAGCACGGAAACACAGCAGAAAAGAAGTGAGAACAGAAGAATCAATATCAGAGGCAAATGCATTTTGAATTTCATAAGAGTAAATCTCCAAAACTAATTATTACTACATATTATACCAGAATAGCGGCATGAAGTAAATACATTTTTGATTCGTCTTAAGCGGTTGGATAATGCTTGACAATCCGGCGCAAAAAGCCTATAATATATCCTGTAAAATTATGAGGGAACCTAAAAATTGCCGCACAAAAGCACGGCAACGTTTTTTTTGCAGGCTCCCTACACAGAGAGGATTGAATTATTTTGGCAGCAAAGCAAACCATGCTCACCGCCGAGGGTTTGAAAAATCTGGAGGAGGAGCTTCAGTTTTTACAAAATGTAAAGCGAAAGGAAATTGCTGAAAAAATCAAGGTTGCGCGTTCTTACGGCGACCTTTCCGAGAACAGCGAATATGACGACGCCAAAAATGAACAGGCGATTATGGAGGCGAGGATCACCACAATTGAGGCGATTCTGAAAACCGCAGTTATTATTGACGAGAGCAATACTTCTAACGAGCATGTTCACCTTACCTCGCTGGTAACCGTTGAGTATGTCAACAGCGGCAAGCAGGCTCAGTACAGAATAGTCGGCTCCGGTTCAAACGAAACCAACCCCAAGGAGGGCAAGATTTCGGACGAAAGCCCAATCGGCAGAGCTCTTATGGAGAAAAGCGTGGGCGACGTTGTTGAGGTTGAAACCCCAAGCGGCGTTGTGGGAATAAAGATTTTAGAGATTTCAAAATAATTTGCCGGTGAAAAACAGCACGGCGCGGAAGGAAGAACAGTATGGCTGCTAACAATACCAGCGATGTAATTCAGGTGAGGTACGACAAGCTTGACGCTCTGAGAGCGGCAGGCAGAGACCCGTTTGTTATCACAACAAGCGACCGGGATACGCTTACCGAAACAATAAAGAATAATTTTGAGGAATACGAAAACAAGGATGTTTGTGTTGCCGGCAGACTGCTTTCAAAGCGCGGCAAGGGCAAGGTATCCTTTATGGATCTTCACGACCGCACAGGCAAGATCCAGATTTTTGCCAAGTTTGATGATTTGGGCGAGGAAGAATACGGCTTCCTCAAAAAATGGGATATCGGCGATATTGTTGAGGTTAAGGGCTTTGTTTTCAAAACCCAGATGGGCGAGATCTCGGTTCACGCAAAGGCTGTAAGACTGCTCTCAAAATCGCTCAAGCCGCTTCCCGAAAAATATCACGGACTTACAAACACCGACCTCAGATATCGTCAGCGTTATGTTGATCTTATTATGAATCCCGAGGTCAAAGACACCTTTATCAAGCGTTCAAAAATCATCAGTTCAATCAGGCGTTATCTTGACGGACAGGGCTTTATGGAGGTTGAAACTCCGATGCTCGTTTCAAACGCCGGCGGAGCCGCGGCGCGTCCGTTTATCACTCACTTCAACGCTCTTGACGAGGATCTAAAGCTGAGAATTTCGCTTGAGCTTTACCTCAAAAGACTGATTGTCGGCGGCTTGGAGAGAGTATATGAGATCGGCAGAGTTTTCCGCAACGAGGGCGTTGACACAAGGCACAATCCTGAGTTCACGCTCATGGAGCTTTATCAGGCATACACTGATTACAACGGAATGATGGACTTGACCGAGAATCTTTACCGCCACGTTGCGCAGGAGGTGCTCGGCACAACCAAGATCACATACAACGGCGTTGAGATGGATTTGGGCAAGCCGTTTGAGAGAATCACAATGCTCGACGCTGTTAAGAAGTATTCCGGCGTTGATTTTAACGAAATCAACTCAGACGAAGAAGCAAAGGCAGTTGCCAAGGAAAAGGGCATAGCGTTTGAGGACAGACACAAGAAGGGCGATATCCTGAATCTGTTCTTTGAGGAGTTTGCCGAGGAGCATATGATCCAGCCTACATTTGTAATGGATCACCCGATCGAGATTTCTCCGCTCACCAAAAAGAAGCCCGAGGATCCAAACTACGTTGAGCGTTTTGAGTTCTTTATGAACGGCTGGGAAATGGCGAACGCTTATTCGGAGCTTAACGACCCGATCGACCAGAGAGAACGCTTCAAGGCTCAGGAGGAGCTGCTCGCGCAGGGCGACGAGGAAGCAAACACCACCGACGAGGACTTCCTCAACGCGCTTGAAATCGGTATGCCGCCCACAGGCGGAATCGGCTTCGGCATCGACAGAATGACAATGCTGCTCACGGATTCGGCTGCAATCAGAGACGTGCTCTTGTTCCCGACAATGAAGAGCTTGGATAAATAAAACAACTCAAAAGCATACTGATTTTTCTTGAAGCTTTTTCAGCACTGATTCATAAAATAAAGAAAGTCATATGTTTTCCTTTTTGATTAAAGATTTCATATTATTGATTTATTGCATAAAGTATAAGTTATTATTGATTATTGTTTAATATTCCATTGCCTATACATTCATAACACAGAATCATTTTTATGCATGTACTGCCAGGTTATTAACGATATCAATAATAAAATCAGAAATGTAAAATACACTCGTTGTGTAATTATTATAATTTTTAATATAAGGATGAATAAATGAAACCAAATAATAAAAAATGTTGTATTTCAATAATTATTCCTATGTTTAACGGAGAAAGATATGTAAGGAAATGCTTGAGTTCTATTCTTTCTCAGTCGTTAAGACAGTTTGAAGTTATTATTATTGATGATGGGTCAACTGACAATTCTTTCGAGATTGCTAAACAGTATTCTGAAAAAGATAAGCGGGTAAGAGTTATTAGGCAAAAAAACGCAGGCCCTGTATGTGCAAGAGTAAAAGGATTAAAAGAAATCAAAGGAGAATATTTTACTTTTTGTGATATTGATGATTATTATTCATCTAAGTATTCTTTGGAAAGGATGTATAATTGTATCACTGAATCGTCTTATGATATGATACAATTTGGTTATTTTAAAAAATTAAGATTTTTATCACTAAAAAAAGCAGGAATAGAAAAAGATATATTAAATCATGATCATTTTATGAAAAATGAGTATCCAAAATTACTGTGCAGTTACTGGAATGAATCAAGCTTAGAAACCAATGTTTGGAATAAACTGTATAGGAAAAGCTTAGCAGCAAATGTACCGGATGATTTGTTGAATGAAAAAGTATTCATGGGAGAGGATTTAATACTAAATCTCTATCTTTGTGAAAAATGTAACAAAGTTAAATATCTTGCTGAGCCTTTATACTGCTACAGAGACTTAACCGGTTTTACGTCTCGTTGGAAAGCAAAGGATATGTATGATTTAGATAAAATAAAACAATATCAGATAAAGTTTTTGAACAAGGTTGAAAGAGAAGACAAAGAAAAAATATTAAAAGAATTGTATACTGAAACTGCAAGTTGGTTTTTTTGTCACATTAGAAACGGAATAGATAAATTAAACGAAGATGAAATGACTGAATATATAAATAATGTATTGTCTTTACCTTCTTTTATACAGGCACGTAATTATTTTATGATTAATCAATCCAATAGATTAAGTGCTGAACTAATCCGTGAAGCAAATCCTCAAAAATACATATCAGCGGCTAGATCGTATAAAAAGGATAATAAGGGAAGTGTTAAATCTTTAATTCGCAAAATAGTGTAATATTCACTTCATACGCTGTTTTGCTGCTTGCAGGTCCAACTGCAAGCAGGGACGTGCTCTTGTTTCCGACAATGAAATCCTTAGACAAGTAACTCTGCAAAAACCCAGTGTTTATGCGGCTTCCGAGCCTTCCAAGGTCTCGGATTTACGCCATTTACGCCAAACTTACGCCAAACGGTGCAGAAAGTTGTGCAGAGTAAAATCAATCGCATATTTTTGATTAATATGTAAAGGAGCAAAAATGAATAAAGCCATTAAAACAGTGTTAGGCGGCGTTTTGTTCGTCGTTATATGGATCGGGTTATGGAATCTGTTTGACTTCATCTGGAAAACGTGGATAAACGGAAGCGGATACCAATTTTCCTCATCATATCACATTTTATACCCGCTCGGCATTGGCGTTGTTATGTACTTGATTTTATTTGTGTTCAATACCGTAAAAAATAAAAACAAATAATTTTATTGAATTTGACCTTGATGGATTCGTTTTCATCAAGGTCTTTTTTTATTTGACGGATAGACAAAATCAGACTGAAATGATATAATGTTTAAAAGATCGAGATTTACAGTAATAAACATTTCTAATCAAATAATCATTATCAACGGAAAGCTTCGAGAAATCGGGGAAGATTCCTCATTTATCCCGAATAATACTGAGTGCACCACTCTGTCAACATCGTATTAATCAGGTGGTGCTTGCCTTTTTCGCCTCGTCATCGTATAATGGCATTAACCCAAAACGAAAGGAATGTTGATGATGGCCGAATTCGGAGAAAACATCAGAAAGGCACGAGAAAAGCTGGGAATCACCCAGCAAACGCTCGCGGACAGATTATATGTCACGCGTCAGGCGGTATCGCGTTGGGAGAACGGCTCACGCTATCCCGATCTGCTGACGGCAAAACGGCTGTCACAGGAGCTCGATTCCACGCTCGATGATCTGCTCAGCAACGACGATATGCACACCTATCCCGAGGTGAATCCGTTGATCGAATATCCCCTGCACAAGCGCGTGCAGACCGCTTTGTTCGCCTCGTCTGTCGTGACGAATCTGATCGTGGTGATATGGTATCTCGGATTTATCTTGACCGGGCGCGAGCGCGAATTTATATCGCACTGGGATAATGTCGCGCAGTTCGCAGGTATGCTATACACCGCGCTCATCACAGCGATTCTGATCATTGGTCTGGTTCAATCGATCAAGGATAAGATCACTCCGCCTGTCGCGGCACGGCTCGCGGTGATTTACTGCAACTATCGCAACCAAACCGCAGAGACCGCTTACATCAATATTATAATCACAGGTGCTTATTTGCTTGTTTACGGCGCAATGATTCTGTCGGTTCTGCGATTTTTCTGCGGCAAAAAACCGCACAGCCCGATACCCGTTTATATTTGCTCGGGCATTTTGATCGTTTTCGATCTATGGACTTTCCTGTTTACAGTGACCGTAATGAGAGGCTCGCCTATGGTCACAAAGCATGAGATGATCTCAATCCTGCGGATATTCGCCGATCTGCTGCTCCCGGCGCTGTTCATCTATATGACAGCGATACTGGACCGCAAGCGCAAGCTGGCAAAAAATTGCTCTGAGCCGGAGACTTAACAACAGTAAGATTTGATCATATCTGCCTTACGCCAAACAATGCAGAAAGTTGAGCAGAGCAAAAACAATCGCATATTTTATTGAATTTGACCTTGATGGATTAGTTTTCATCAAGGTCTTTTTTATTTGACGGATAGACAAAATAAGGCTGAAATGATATAATCATAGAAAGATAAATCGGAATTTGTGGATATGGTTTTTGAAAATTTACCAAGGGAGAGAATGACCACATGAAGAAAACGGCGATTTTTACAATGGGTACGCGCGGAGATGTGCAACCTTATATCTTTCTATCAAAGGAATTGATGAAGAATGGATATGAAGTAACACTTGGTTCTCATCCTTGCTGGAGAGAATTGATCGAAGATGCGGGAATACATTTCAAGCCGATCGGACCTGATATTGACATAGAGAAAGAAACTGCTGCTATCAGAGGAAAAGTTTCGAATCCTGTCCTGAGTATGATCAAGACCATGAATTTTGTTTTTCGTATCATACAAGAATCTACAACTGAAATATATGAAGTTTGTAAGGGAAAAGATTTAATTATTGTCAGCCATAGTCAAATGGGGGCTGTTGAAGCCGGGGTTCTTGGGATCCCTACGATAAATGTCACGCTTCAAACCGAAATGATCGGAGAAAAACTAAAGCCTAAGACTTTTAAAGATAAAGTTATCGGAGAAATTATAGCAAAGCAAGTGGCTAAGCCGTATAACAAGATCAGAAAGGTGTATGGACAAGATCCTGTAAAATCGGTTGATGAAATCATGTCTGACCAACTTAATCTGATTCCTATAAGCAGATATATTGTGAAAAGAAATCCATACTGGGAAGAAAAAATGTGCTTACAGGATACTGGTATGATGAAGAAGCTGATTTTGTTCCTGACGAAAAGATGAGAGATTTTATTGAGAGTGGTGATAAACCTGTGATACTTGCGCTGGGGGCGATGTCATTTGAGGATAAATCTGAAAAAGAGAAGCTTGATATGTTCGTCAACGCTTTTAAGAAAACAGAATGCAGGGCAATTATTCAGGGATTCCAAAAGACAATGCAGGATTATGTATTGCCTGAAAATATGATGGCGTGCGGGAGTTTACCGCACAGATGGTTGTTCGGACAAGGCAAGTTTGTAATACATCATTGTGGATTTGGAACATCTGCAGCGACGCTTGTTTATGGAATACCTTCTATACCTGTTCCTCACGTGTTGGATCAAATGGGTTTTGCTACTCAACTAAATGGCGTAAACGTAGCAACAAAACCATTGAAAGCTAAAGACTTAAGCGAGGAAACGATCATAGCCAGGATCAACGAAATGAATGAGGGTTATGATAAAATGAAAAAGAATGCAAAAATGATTTCCGAAAAGATCAAGACAGAGGGTGGCGTAGTGGAGGCTGTTCGTCTAATCAATGAGTTGACAACTTAATTTGGATCAGAACGATAAATTCTGATTTATCGCATTTACTATTATGGCAATCGCAGGCAGCCTTATATGAGGTTGCCTGTTTTTTATGCCCTGAAACGAATCGCAAGCTACGATATTTCTCTCATTTCTATATAATATACCTTACGCCATTTACGCCAAAGCTTACACCAAGTAGTGCAGAAATTAATGAGAAGAATTAAATTGACGGTTGAATTTTACGAAGAATTATGTTATAATTTATTCGTAAAGTATTATACTGGGAGGTTGTATTATGCCTAATATAAAACCTGTATCGGATTTGAGAAACTACAATGAAGTGTTGAACGATATTGCTGTAGGCGAGCCCGTTTTCCTGACAAAAAACGGCAGGGGAAGATACGCGATCCTTGATATCAAAGAATACGAAAAGCTGCACGCTGAGTTGAAACTCGTCAGCGAGCTCCTTGCGGTTGAGCGAGAAAGAGAAGCAGGAGCGAAATACTTTACTTTGGATGAAGTCGAGGATTCGCTAAACAAAGTTTTAGGAGAAAACAATGCATAATTACAAGGTGTTAGTTTCTCCGAAGGCGAAGGAAATGCTGGATGAGCATATTGTTTTTCTTGCACAGGTTAATAAAGCTTCGGCAAGAAATAAGAAAAATGAAATTATGAAAGCCTTGCGTTCCATATCTGATATGCCCGCAAGATTTCCTTTGTTTGAAAGCGATTATATCAAATCGGGCAAATACCACAAGATGTATATTGAAAAATGGTATCTTGTTCTTTATCAAATTATAGATGATACTGTATATGTAGAGTATATCATTGATTGCAGAGAGAACTATCAGTGGCTGATCAGGTAAAACAATAATAATAAAAGATTATGCGATTTTCCGGGAGGAATAATCATGGAATACAATTGTGCCTTTACCGAAGAGAACAAGTGGTTCAGATATCGGGCTGCGGCTATTATTGTGGAAGATAACTGTGTATTGTATGCCAAAAATGAAATAGATGATTATTACTATTCAATAGGCGGCGGAGTCCACTTGGGCGAAACAGCAGAGGATGCTGTAAAACGAGAAGTTTTTGAAGAAACCGGTATACAGTATGAGATAGATCATCTTGCCGTGGTACACGAGAATTTTTTCTATGATGATTTTGGTTCGCAAAAACAAATGGATTGCCATGAAATAGCATTGTATTTTATGATGAAACCGAGAGGTACAAAGAAACTCAACAGCAACAGCTTTACGAGAGGTATTAAAGAAACAATGCACTGGATTCCTATCAGTGAGCTTGAAAATCACAAGGCATTTCCGTCTTTTATGAAGGATTATCTGCAATCGAAGCATGATGGGGTTGAGCATATCGTGACCGATGAAAGGATATGATGTTACACTCGTACACCAAATCTTACACCATTCTGAACAGCGTTTATAATAAGTTATAATAACTTACGGTAAAACGGCAAAATCGAAAATGGCATAAATGAGAGGATATAATAAGATATGAAGGGTTATAAAAGAGATATACTTTTGTTCCCGACAATGAAATCCTTAGATAAGAAACACCCCAAAACCCCAGTGTTTATGCGGGTTTCGAGAGTTGCGATGTCTCGGATTTACGCCATTTACGCCAAACTTACGCCAAACGGTGCAGAAAGTTGTGCAGAGTGAAATCAATCGCATATTTTTATCTTTTCGCAGGCAGCCTTATTAAGAGGTTGCCTGTTTTATTATGTAGTTTAACTGATAGACAAATCGGAGTTGTCGTGATATAATCTTAGTAGCATAAATCGGAATTTATGGAGGCCTTTGGCATGGGAAAAGATTTATCTAAAATGACATTGGAAGAGTTATGGGCATTGTTTCCCATCTTTCTTGTGCCGCACGATGATCGGTGGAAAGATAGCTTCAATGAGATCAGGCAAACGCTGACCGGTCTTTTAGCTGCTCAGCCTGTTGTGCGGATCAGTCATATCGGAAGCACCGCCATTCAGGGAATATGGGCTAAAAATATTGTTGATGTGATGATTGAGATTCCTCAAAGCGCTGACATGAAAGATATAGCACAACTATTGGAACAGAGCGGTTTTACCGTCATGTACGCCGAGGCAAACCGGATTTCACTTAATAAGGGATATACTGAAAACGGATTTGCGGATAAAGTATATCATATCCATCTGCGGTACGCCGGGGACAATGATGAACTGTACTTCCGTGATTATTTGAACGAGCATCCTGCCGTGGCAAAAGAATATGAAACCTTGAAGCTCCGGCTTTGGAAACAATATGAGCATGACCGGGATGCATATACAGATGCGAAGACGGATTTCATCTCCAAATGGACGGCAGAAGCACGAAAGGAATATGGAGACCGATACTGACATATTTAATCTTGACGAGGAAAAAATGATCATACTGATTACGGGTG
>CAJODI010000012.1 GCA_905233145.1 uncultured Ruminococcus sp.
AATCAGCACCCATACGTCAGTATGCGCACTGATTATTTGTACACTCTGCCGAAAAATCTTACTGCGCAATCCGCACACCTGAATTATGCGGTATTGCCTATATTATAATAAAGAAAAAGTAATTGTAATAAATGGAGAAAACGTTAATATTCATTATTCCAAACGTTCCGTAAAAGCTATTAACGGAATGGACAAACCAACAAAGCATAGAATTAGATTTGCGATCGAAGCCATTCCTAATGGCGATATAAAACCGCTGAAAGGCTTAATCGGAAGCTATAGGCTGCGCGTAGGAGATTGGAGAATTATTTTCTCTTACCCTGAATGATAATACTGTACTTATTGAAAAAATCGCGCCGAGAGGCGAGGTATACAAAGGAGTGTAAACGAATGTCACCTGTTAAGAAACAACTCACAGAAATAATAGACATCCTGCCGGAACAAGAGCAGATTTTGTTGTATGAAATCGCAAAACGCTTTATCGCTGATGATATTGCAACCGCAAACGATGTTGCAGCGATAGATGAGGCTCGAAAGGAATATGCCAATGGAGAGACCATTGACCATAATGCAATCAAATGGGATTAATCAGCGTTTCTTTAACAAATCAAAAAAGTAGGGGCTGTCGCAAATCAAGCGACAGCTCTTTGTTTTTGCTTTACTTGCATAAAAACATACAAGTTTTTCGGCTTTTTCGACATATATAGGAACAATTTTTATTGTTCTGCATAAAATGACATCGAAAGGAAGTCAAAAATATGAACACCGAAAAGCTTAAAGCTTGGGTAAGAGCGGCAGGGATTCGTGCATTAAAAACAACCGCACAGGCTGCAATAGCCTCTGTCGGCACAGCAAAGCTTATGGGAGAGGTCAACTGGATGCTTGTGCTTTCTGCCGGTGCAATGGCAGGTGTATTGTCGCTGATCACTTCAATTGCCGGTTTGCCTGAGCTGAAAGGAGAATAAGATGGATCTGAAAAACAAAAAGGGAGTGGATCTTTCATCAGCCAACGGAAGCGTGAACATGAACAAAATCAAAGCTGCCGGCTATGATTTTGTTATGCTGCGCTGCGGTTACGGCAACGACGACGTTAGTCAGGACGACAGCCAATTTGAAGCCAACGTCAAAAAGGCTGAGGCAGCAGGGCTGCCCTGGGGCGCTTACCTTTATTCCTACGCGCTCGACACCAATGAAGCAAAGAGCGAAGCACGGCATGTTATCAGGCTTTTGAAGGGCAAAAAACCGACCATGCCGATTGCCTTTGATATGGAGGACGCTGACGGATATAAACGTAGAAACGGAATGCCAACAAACAATGAGCTTGTCAAGATATGCGAAACGTTTTTGAGCACAATTAAAAAAGCCGGATACTATCCGATGCTGTACGCAAGCCTGAGCTGGCTTGACAACCAACTGGATAACAAAAGCTTGCAGAACAGCTACGACGTTTGGTGCGCACAGTGGAACTCCGTGTGTCAATACGACGGCAGCAGGCTGGGAATGTGGCAGTACGGCGGCGAAACGAATTATCTTGAAAGCAACAGCATTTCCGGAGTAGGTACGGTTGACAAGGATATGTGCTACAAGGATTACCCCTCGATAATCAAAAGCGGTGGCTACAACAACTGGACCGGCGCGAAGGTTTTGGATGAAAAGGGCTTTGAAAAAGGCGACGAGACCTACGGCGTTTTCGCGTTAAAGGAGCTGATTTTGATAGCCAAAAAGCTTGGTATTGTAACACAGGGCGTTGACGAAAACAACGCCTTCGGCGACGGTACGGAGCTCGCGGTTAATCAGGTGTTAAAGCGCGGCGGCTATGCCCAAAACGGAATTGCAGGCTACGGGCTAATAAAATTTCTCGCAGGGCTTATTAAGAAAAAAATCGGCTAAACAATATCTGCGAAAAAATCAGCGGTTTCCGGAAAACAAATCCGAAAACCGCTGATTTATATTTATAAATAAAGACGAACTTTTTAAACAAACGGAACCTGCGGAAAGCCTACCCATTTGGCAACGCTGTTGTACTTTTCTGCCAAGCCCTTTAAAAATCTTCCGGCAGTCTTTGTTCCTTTGACTAGTTTGCCGACTGTCGTTTCCGGATCATTGCAATCCTCAATAAAAGCCAGCAAGCGACCGAGCGCGCCGGATTTTTTTATTTCTACGTCCGTTTCGCAGTTTTCAAGGTCGTTTAATGCATCTTCCGCCATCTGCAATTCTTGGCTTGCTTCTTCTGATTTGTTGCCGATCAAAGATTTGAGGCTGTTCAGATCACCCGACATATTATAAATGTTGTCTTTGATTTCTACCGTAACGCTAACAGAGTTGCTGGCTGATGAGGTAGAATTTGAAGTGCTTTCAGAGCGGCTTGTAATAGTAGGATTTACATTAATAATCGGATTAAACTCAATTGAATTATAGCTTCCTTTATTTTTTTCCATACTTGATTTCACTCCGTCTAATAAATTTGAAATTGAAACATCTTCATAGGATTTTTCACACATCATAGTTTTTCGTCCTCTTGATTCTGCTTCAACCAAAACATCATAATTGAATAAATGAGTGCAATCCTTGCTGCAATTGCAGGGGATAAGCTTTTTTATTTCTATTTTACTAAACACAGAGTTGATTTCATCAAGCTTGCTTTTGATTATGTATAGCAAATCAAGCTTATCTCTGTGCTCTTTGCCGCTGACCTGGATCGAAACAAATTTTTCGGAAATGCCGTCAAAAAGCCTTACCAAAGCATAGGCTGTTTTATGGATCAGATATACTCCCTTTTTCCAGCACTGCTTTGTTCCGTCAATTGTTGCAATATTCTTGTGAATAGATACAATAAAGCGGGTCATAACTCCAGCAGGCAAAAAGTCGTATTTGTACCTTACCGCAAGAGTGTTTTCGCGTGAAAAATCCCAATCTAAAACAATTTGTTTATTTTCAAGCAGCTCGGCAAAAAGATATGTGCGCTTGTCGATTTTGAAAGCCAACTGGAATTTTTCCATAAGGTTCAAAAGGTGAGGATAATACTCGGCTGGGTAACGCTCGCGGTCGCTCCATATTTTTCCCAAGTCGTCTGTATACAAAATACCGTTTCTGCCCTTTAGTTGACGTTCCTGTTCATCAACTATTTTGTATACCGCGTCGGTGCCCCATTCCGAGGAAAGAATCACCAAATGCTTTAGTAAAATATCGTCATGGTAATATAATACGATACCCAAATCATGAAGATATTTTATTAAGCTCAACGCTTCTTCTTCGTTATTAACACCGTTTCTCTTGCAGATATCAATATACTCATTGTACGAAATATGGTTTTCTGTTTTTGCCAAGCTTTCGAGCTTGATTCTTACCGCCAGCCAGGAATCAAGCCACAGAGTTTTCATTAGCGGAAGATTTATTGATGTATCTTTTATACATTCTTTTAGTTCTTTGATCCCGATATTATCCTTACAGCTAACGTAAAACACATCTTTGATTTGAGGATATTTCTCTTTGTAATCTCTTTCATCTATCTTGTTGTATCTTCCGAGACCTTCATCACATTTATTTACTATAAGTATAATCGGACTGTCGGCGGCAAAGCTTTGAATGGTTTTCAGCCAATAATCTAATCTGCCGTATTCTTCCTCTGCCAAAGCGTCCCAAACCAAAAGATATACGGAACGTTTTGTCAGGAAGAACTGGTGGGTCGCGTGATAGATTTCCTGACCGCCAAAATCCCAAACATTCAATCTATATGTTTGATCCTGAGCATCAAAAGACCAATTTGAAATATCTATTCCCTCGGTGGATTTTTCCGTAGTGTAGGTGTTATATAATAATCGTTCCAAAACGCTTGTTTTTCCAACGCTTCCTTGTCCGACGATCAGCATTTTGGCTTCATTAAAGTAAGTTTTACTGGAATCAGATTGTAAATCCAGAACATACCTGACGATTTCTTTTGCTGATTGCTTAAGAATTTCAGGAGGTATTTTTTCTGCAAGAGGTGTTTCTATAAATGATATATATTCTAGATTTGTTGCATTTCTAAGAGATTGTGGGAGCGATGTTATTTCTGAATGATTCAAAGATATGGTTTTGAGTTTTTTTGAATTTCCAAAACCATTTGGTAATTCTTTTAATTTTGAACGCAAAAGAATTACCTCTTTTAAATTATTTAGCAATAGAAAATCTTCAGATAAATAAGAATTCAAACAATTATATCTAATGCTTTCTATTGAAGGGATTAGTAATGGTTTTGGAATTTGAGGAAAATTACATCCATAAATATCAAGATATACTAATTGCGTTAAGTTATAAATTTTGTCTCCTTCAAATCTCGTATATTTTCTAAAAAGACTAAGTACTTGGAGACTTTTAAGTTTTTCTATTTTTTTTGGAATTATAGGAAAAGTGTTGTTAGTAAGATTGTTAGGAATTAGAGTGAAAAAAGGAGTTTGATTTCCTAAGAAAAGAATTCTAAGATCTGATAATTCCCACAATTCATCCGGGAGATTATTAATTCCGCATTTATTTAAATCCAAAGCTTGCCAATGATTTATTTTTGCATCAGCAATTAAGCTAATAAGATCTTCGTTTTTGAGAATATCATATTTTCTATTATATGGTAAAAAAGATTTGTAACAAGTACACACGGTTAACATATCGTGAATTTTTGGGTCAAATACAGTATAAACTTCTTTTTTATCCCATAATTTATTCAAGCCGTATAGCCTCCAAGCATAAAAAATATTAATATTATTTTACCATATTTCTGCATGTCTTTAAATGTAGCAATTTGTAGAAAATAAAGAGGCTCATTTGTAAAATGCGCACAAAAATCAGCGGTTTTCGGAAAACAAATCCGAAAACCGCTGTAATTTTTTTATTATTGGTTTCTTTGAGCTTCTCTTGGTTTTAGTTACCGATTTTAACGACCGGCAACCGTGAGATTCTCTCGGGAACCGTTGTGATTTCTTAAACCGTGCTGTCTACACGACGTAAAAAACACGACGAAAATTAGTCGTCAAGAGATGCGAGCTTCTGGAGGTGAGCGTACTTCTCTTCTGCGTTCTTTTCAGCCTCGGTGAAGAGCTTCTCGGCTCTTTCGGGGAACGAACGTGTAAGAGCGTTGTAACGAACCTCGCCCATGATAAAGTCGCGGTAAGAAGCAGAAGGTGCCTTGCCGTCGAGCTGGAACGGATTCTTGCCCTCGTCTGCAAGTCTTGGGTCAAAGCGGAAGATGTTCCAGTAGCCTGCCTCAACAGCCTTTTTCTCCTCAAGCTGAGCAATTCCCATGCCGCCCTTGATACCGTGGTTGATACAGGGAGCATAGCAGATTACGAGCGAAGGTCCGTTGTAGCTCTCTGCCTCTACCATAGCCTTGAGAACCTGATTGTTGTCTGCGCCCATTGCGCACTGTGCAACGTAAACATAGCCGTAGCTCATTGCGATTGCTGCAAGGTCTTTCTTCTTTACAGACTTACCTGCTGCCGCAAACTGAGCAACAGAGCCGATTGGGGTAGCCTTTGAGGACTGACCGCCTGTATTTGAGTAAACCTCTGTGTCGAATACGAGGATATTGATGTTTTCGCCGGATGCGATTGCGTGGTCAAGACCGCCGAAGCCGATATCATATGCCCAGCCGTCGCCGCCGAAGATCCACATTGACTTCTTAGCAAGCTCGTCCTTGTCAACAAGGGTCTTCTTTGCAAGCTCGCCAACCTTAGCGTCCTCTGTGTTCTTTTCGAGCTCTGCGATAAGAGCGTCGGCTGCCGGACGGTTTGAGGTTGAATCGGTTACGGTATCAAGATAATCCTTACAAGCAGACTTAAGAGCATCATTGTCAGTAGCGTTCTGAATTGAGTCTACATACTCAATAAGTCTGTCGCGGATCGCTTTCTGACCGAGAGCCATACCGAGACCAAACTCCGCGTTGTCCTCGAACAGTGAGTTCTGCCAAGCAGGACCAAAGCCCTTCTTGTTGGTCGTATAAGGAGTTGCAGGAGCCGAAGCACCCCAAATTGACGAACAGCCTGTTGCGTTTGCAATGAACATTCTGTCACCAAAGAGCTGAGTTACAAGCTTTGCGTAAGGAGTCTCTCCGCAGCCTGCACATGCGCCTGAGAATTCAAGCAACGGCTGCTTGAACTGGCTGCCCTTAACTGTAGTAAACTTGAATTTCTCTGCAACCTTGGGCTTTTCTTCTACAGTCATGCCGTAGTCAAATACAGCCTGCTTTGGACGCTGAGAATCAATTGGCTTCATAACAAGAGCCTTCTCGCCCTTTTTGCCCGGGCAAACCTGTGCGCAGGCACCGCAGCCTGTGCAGTCGAGGGTTGAAACTGTCATGGCAAACTTGAGGTCTGCAAGTCCCATCATCGGGATTGTATCTGTGCCCTCGGGAGCAGCTGAAGCCTCATCCTCTGTCATTGCAACCGGACGGATTACAGCATGAGGACAAACGATTGCGCAGCGGTTACACTGGATACAATTCTGCGGCTGCCACTCGGGAACGTCAACAGCGATTCCTCTCTTCTCAAATGCGGAAGAACCGTTGGGAACAGTACCGTCAATGTGGTCAACAAAGCTTGAAACAGGGAGCTTGTTGCCCTTGTAGGAGTTTACAGGCTTGAGAATGCCGTTTACATACTCAACGAGCGCGCCCTGACCTTCAATCTTGTCGGCAGCAGCGTTGTCAACAGCATTAGCCCATTCAGCAGGGATCTCAACCTTTTTGAGGTCCTCCATGCCGCGGTCAATAGCTGCGTAGTTCATGTCTACGATAGCCTGACCCTTCTTCATATATGACTTCTTGGCGGCAGCCTTCATCAGCTCCTTAGCCTTTTCAGCGGGAATGATGTCAGCGATCTTGAAGAACGCAGACTGGAGAACGGTGTTGATACGTCCGCCCAGACCGATTTCCTTACCGATCTTGATACCGTCGATTGTGTAGAAGTTGATCTTTCTCTCTGCGAGAATCTTCTTCATCTTGCCGGGGAGACGCTCTGTGAGCTCGTCGATATCCCACGGGCAGTTGAGCAGGAAGCTTCCGCCTTCCTTAAGGTCCTCAACGATCTCATACTTGTCAACGTATGAGGGGTTGTGGCAGGCAACGAAGTCAGCCTTTGAAATATAATAGGTTGACTTGATCGGAGTATTGCCGAAACGAAGGTGAGAAACAGTCAAGCCGCCCGACTTCTTTGAGTCATAAGCAAAGTAGCCCTGAGCGTACATATCTGTGTTGTCACCGATGATTTTGATAGAGTTCTTGTTTGCGCCTACTGTACCGTCTGCGCCGAGACCCCAGAACTTACAGCTGTGTGTGCCCTGAGGAGTTGTGTCGGGATTCTCAACAACCGGGAGTGAAAGATTTGTAACATCATCCACAATACCGATTGTGAATCTCTTCTTGGGAGCGTCGCTCTCTGCGTTTCTGTAAACAGCGATGATATCTCCCGGAGTTGTATCCTTTGAACCGAGGCCGTATCTGCCTGTGAATACCTTAACGCCCGAGAACTCGGAATCGTTGATAGCTGCGAGAACGTCAAGATAAAGCGGCTCGCCGATAGAACCGGGCTCCTTGGTTCTGTCAAGAACAGAGAGAGTCTTAACAGTCTTTGGAAGCTCGCTGAGCATATAGCTTGCAACAAACGGTCTGTAGAGTCTAACCTTTAAGAGGCCAACCTTTTCGCCTGCGGCGTTGAGGTAATCAACAACCTCTTCTGCTGCGTCGCAAACAGAACCCATTGCAACGATAACGTGCTCTGCGTCCTCTGCGCCGTAGTAGTTGAACGGCTTGTAGTTTGTGCCGATTTTCTCGTTTACCTTGTTCATGTATTCAACAACAACTTCGGGCACAGCGTCGTAATACTTATTACAAGCCTCTCTTGCCTGGAAGAAGATATCGTCGTTCTGAGCTGTACCTCTTGTTACAGGATGCTCAGGGTTGAGCGCACGACGGCGGAACTGCTCAACAGCGTCCCAGTCGAGCATATCTGCGAGATCCTCGTAATCCCACTCTTCAATCTTCTGAATCTCGTGAGAAGTTCTGAAGCCGTCGAAGAAATGGAGGAAAGGAACTCTGCCCTTGATAGCTGTGAGGTGAGCTACAGCCGCAAGATCCATACATTCCTGAGGGTTATTGGAGCAAAGCATAGCGTAACCTGTCTGACGGCAGGCATAAACGTCTGAGTGGTCGCCAAAGATAGAAAGTGCATGGCTTGTAAGAGCACGAGCCGAAACGTGAATAACGCTCGGAAGCAGCTCGCCTGCCATTTTATACATATTTGGAATCATCAGCAAAAGGCCCTGAGAAGCGGTGTAGGTGGTTGTGAGCGCACCTGCCGCGAGAGAGCCGTGAACAGCACCTGACGCGCCGCCCTCTGACTGCATTTCTGTTACCTGGACTTCTCTTCCGAAAAGGTTCTTTACACCCTGAGCTGAGAACTTGTCTGTAAGGTCAGCCATAACGGAAGAAGGTGTGATTGGATAGATGGCAGCAACGTCTGTAAACGCGTAGGAAACGTGAGCGACAGCGCTGTTACCATCCATGGTTTTCATTTTTCTTGCCATTGGAATCGTCCTCCTTTAATAATCGAAGCGGCGCATAAAGCAAAAGGAAATATCCGCCGCAGCGCAGTGCGCAGGTTTCCCCACACACTTTATCACCTTAGATTTTAACACTTTGAACAAGGTTTGTAAAGAGCTTTGAGGATTTTTCTATATAAAAAATACATGATTTTTGTAACATCAACTGATTTGTACAATTTTTAGTAAATAATGATTAATAATATTTTATCAGAAAACAGTATAAGCGTGTTGCCCACGGAACATATGAAAACCGGAGCTTTGACAAACAAGCTGCCGCGGACGTCAGGGTAAAAACAGGCGTTGGTCATCGAATCGAAAGGCACAAAACAATAAAAAAGCCGCTGAAAATCCTTGTCAAAACAAGCGATGTTCAGCGGCTTATTATAATATTCTTTTTGAATTATTAATCAAGCGAATTCTTCTGAGCAGCCTGAACCTTTTTATCGTAGCAGGCAAAGGCATCGTCAACAAGCTTTTTGTCGGGCTTGGGTGAAAGCAGGCTGATTACAGGAACAATTATCAGTCCTGCAAGCATTGCAAATGCTCCGCAGTTGATGGGAGACTGCAAAAGCACCGGGAAGCTTGAGCGGAAGAACATGTTGAGCAGCATGATTCCCGCGCCGAACACAAAGCTTACCCAACACGCAAGCTTTGTTGTCTTTTTCCAGTAAAGACCATACAGGAACGGAGCGAGGAACGCGCCTGCGAGCGCACCCCAGGAAATACCCATGAGCTGTGCGATGTATTTTACCGCCTCGTCCTTGCTCTGGTACTGATAAACGGCGATGATAGCCGAAATAGCGATAAACACAACAATGAATATTCTGATGATAAGAACCTCTTTTTTCTCGCTCATTTTCTTGATGATGTTGTCCTTGATAAGGTCAATTGTAAGCGTTGAGGAAGAAGCGATTACCAGTGAGGAAAGCGTTGACATTGAAGCCGAAAGCACAAGAATTACTACGACCGCGATCAGCAAATCCGGAAGACCCGAGAGCATTTCGGGAATGATCGCGTCAAAGCCGTTTGCGGCAACGTCAACATCAAAGAGTCTGCCAAAGCCGCCGAGGAAGTAGCATCCGCCGGCAACAACGATCGCAAAGCAGGTTGAAATGACCGTGCCCTTTTTGATGTCTCGCTCGTGCTTGATAGCATAGAACTTTTGAACCATCTGCGGCAAGCCCCAGGTGCCGAGCGAGGTCAGGATAACAACGCCCAAAAGTCCGAGCGGATCGGGTCCGAAGAAGGAATTGAAAACGCCCGGTGTGGATGAAACGCTTTCGTCAGTTACCTTTGCAAGTCCGTCGAGCGCAGCCATAAAACCGCCCTGAGTATTCAAAACCGCGGCTATTACCGCAACAATACCAATCAGCATGATTATGCCCTGGATAAAGTCGTTGATTGCGGTTGCCATGTATCCGCCGGCGATTACGTAAATTCCGGTAAGCACCGACATCGCGACAATACACCAAACGTAGGGGATTCCAAACGCCATTTCAAACAGACGCGAAAGTCCGTTGTAAAGCGAAGCTGTGTATGGGATCAGGAACACAAATACTATGATTGACGAACCAATCTTCAAGCCTCGGCTGTTGAAACGTTTTCCGAAAAATTCCGGCATTGTTGCCGAGTTGAGATGCTGGGTCATAATTCTCGTCCTTCTGCCCAGCACGACCCACGCAAGCAGCGAGCCTATCAGCGCGTTTCCGATTCCGATCCAGGTGGAGGCAATTCCGAATTTCCATCCAAACTGACCGGCATAGCCAATAAAGATAACCGCGGAAAAATACGATGTGCCATATGCAAACGCCGTGAGCCATGGACCCACGCTTCTGCCGCCGAGCACAAAGCCGTTTACATCTGTGGCGTGGCGGCGGCAGTAAACGCCTACGCCTACCATTACGCCAAAGAACAGAATCAACATGATAACCTTTAATACCATTTTTAACTCCCCCTGTTTTAAGGCAATGCCGCACATTTTGGGCGTGCGGCTTGCGCTGTCAATATTTTAGATCAAACAAGCTCCTTGTTCAAATCAATTTCATTCTGCTGAGCAACAACGCTCTCGCCGCAATAGATTTTGCGCAGAACCGGCTTTTCGATTTTTCCGGTTGGGTTACGCGGAACATCTGCAAATATTATTTTTCTCGGACGTTTGTATCTCGGAAGATCCATACAGAAATCATTTACCTCGCTCTCGCTGAGACTCATTCCTTCTTTAACCTCGATAACCGCCGCTGCAATCTCGCCCAAACGCTGGTCGGGCAGACCGATTACCGCAACATCCTTTATCGCGTTGTTTGAGCGCAAAAAATCCTCTATCTGAACCGGATAAATATTCTCGCCGCCGGTAATGATTACATCCTTTTTTCTGTCAACAAGGTAGATAAAGCCGTCGCTGTCACGCTCCGCCATATCTCCGGTATAAAGCCAGCCCTCGCTGTCGAGCACTTCCTCGGTCGCCTTGACATCCTTGTAGTAGCATTTCATAACGCCGGGACCCTTGACAGCAAGCTCGCCTACGCCGCTTTCAATCGGGTTTCGGTGCTCGTCAACGATCCTTACCTGCCAGTTGTGACCGGCAATTCCGATCGCGCCGACCTTGTGAACGTTTTCGATTCCAAGGTGAACGCAGCCAGGACCGATCGATTCGCTCAAGCCGTAGTTTGTGTCATAGTCGTGGTGAGGGAAAATCGCCTTCCAGCGCTTGATAAGCGTAGGCGGAACAGGCTGCGCGCCTATGTGCATAAGCCTCCACTGGCTCAGCTCATACTTGCCAAGGTCGATTTTTCCGCTGTCGATCGCGTCCAAAATATCCTGCGCCCAGGGCACGAGCAGCCAAACAATCGTGCAGCGTTCTTCGCTGATACACCTGATGATCCATTCGGGGCTTACGCCGCGCAAAAGCACAGCCTTGCTGCCTGAGTGCAGGCTGCCGAACCAGTGCATTTTCGCGCCCGTGTGATACAGCGGCGGAATACACAAAAAAACGTCGTCGCGTGTCTGGTGGTGGTGAGCCTGCTCAACCTCCGCTGCCTGAACCAAGCTTCTGTGGGCATGAAGGATAGCCTTTGGAAATCCGGTTGTGCCGGACGAAAAATAAATCGCTCCGTCATCCTCGTCGGTGATGTATACGCTGGGCGACTGAGACGAGCAGTAAGAAATCATCTGCTCATAGCTGTATGCAAAGGACGGACAGTCGTCGCCCACATAGAAGCAGTCCTTGAGTCTTGGAACGTGGTCGTGGATTTCTTCAACTCTTCCGATGAATTCGGGACCGAAAACAAGAAAATCGGAATCCGACTTCTCGATACAATACTTTATTTCTTCCGCGGTGTAGCGAAAGTTCAGCGGAACGGCAACCGCGCCGGCCTTTAGTATACCAAAATAAATCGGCAGCCAGTCAAGGCAGTTCATCAAAAGGATAGAAACCTTTTCGCCCTTTTGGATTCCCCTTGTGAGCAAAAGATTGGCAAAACGGTTAGCCTTTGTTTCAAATTCCCCCCAGGTGAGTTGCTTGCGAAACGCGCCTCCGCGCGCGGATTCAATCAGCGAATATTCTCTCCATGTTACGTGAGGAATATTTTTCACCTCGGGATTTATCTCAACAAGCGCAACGTCGTTTTTAAAATATGTTGCGTTTCTGGTCAGCAAATCTGTGATTGGCATGTAACCTCTCCTTTATTTTTTAGTCCGAGCAGAAACGTTATTTGAAAATCAAACGTCAAATGCCCGACAATGTTTTTTAATCCGGGCAGAAACGTTGATTTGAAATCAAACGATAAATGCCCGACAATGCTTACATTGTGAAGTAAACTTTTTTAACAGCAAATTTCTTGATTCCGCCGTTGAACACGGTAATTGTTATCGTTGCGGTTCATATAGGCGGGCGAGAGTGCCCACCGGCACTTTTAATCCGGGCAGAAACGTTGATTGAAAATCAAACGTCAAATGCCCGACAATGTCTTAATTTGAAAATAACCTTTTATAGTCCGGGCAGAAACGTTATTTTAGAATCAAACGATAAACGCCCGATAATACCTATAATAATATCTCACTATTTCTTTCCTTTGTCAAGGTTTACTAATAGATTGGTTTTATATTTGTGAAATCTGCACATTTTTGGCTTCGCTTTTTTGGTTTAAATCCCTAAAGTATTCAGGCGTTTTTAAAGCCGCGCTTTCGGTCGCGGCTTTATTTTGCGTTGCTCTTTACGCAATCACTTTGAAATGCTCTTTATAATATCCGGGATCTCGCTGTGCTTGTTGTACCACAGCACATTCAGCCCAAGTGAATTTGCGTCCTGCTCAAAGAGCATATTAACGATTTCATAGGTGCTTTTGTCTGATTCCGGTATATTCTCCGAATCAACTGAATCGGGCAGCTTGCTTCTTAATATAAAATGCTTGGTTTTGTTGTTCCTTCTGTGTGAGATATCAAGCAAGCGTCTGAGGTTAGGGTCGGAAAGACTCAAGCCCACAAACAGACAAATATTTGATGAAAACGCATTAAGCTGAATCAAATTTGACCAGCTGTAAGGGTCAATAAACTGCGAGTGATAGGACTCCTCGCTGAAAACAAGATTTGGCGAATCAATTTCATCTTTGTTCGGCAAAAAGCCGTGAACATGATAGATCGGAAGCTCGTTTGTGTCGTGAGACTGCCCTTCCTTCCAAATTGAGCAATGGTTGATATTGTCTTTTGAGAGCTTGCTCTCAATCAGGTCGTCAAAATTAAATGTTATTACAGATTCCAGCCTGACGCCTGATCTTTTGGGACGCGCCAGACTCGAGATGGCGTTCAGCATCGGGGTGCCGAGTGCATCCTTTTTCAGATTTGAGTAAAGCTGATTTTTTACCGTTCTCTCAAAATCCTTGCCGAGTGTGAGCCTTAGATATTTTCCCAGAATAAGATTTGACTGCGGCATGTTCTTTAAAAGGTTGTCTGCGGAAATAGCGTCGTTTTCGTTTGTGTATATATTGTTGAGCATCCCCACCAGAAGCTGGTTCCAGGTAGGGATACCCGGAGCTATTGATATTCCTGCTCCGCAAACCAAGGTCAGCTGATTGTTTCCCAGCGCGTTTTTCAAAATTTTTATCTGATCCTCGCGGTTGCCTTCCTCGGTTCTTTTGATTGTATTTTCTTCGATCACCTGTTTTTTGTCGTCCGATTTGCTCAGCTTTGACAAAAATTTCATTACCTCGTCGGTCACATACTTTTCGTCCTTAACATGAATGTACTGAACGTCGCGAATCGAAAACGGAATCGAAACATCATCGCCTATAACGACCGGAACAAGAGTCAGCTTGTTTTGCGAGGCTATATTCAGCTCTGTGAGACACATCGCGGATTCAAGATAGTTTTCGTTTATAAGAGCGATCATTATGTCAGAGCCCAGAATTTCGCGCCTAATCCCTTCAACAAAGAATCCAACCTGCTCGATAAATATATCAAGGCTCGAGGTTGTATTATAGCTTGAGTCCAAAAGCTTTTTCCTTAAGCTATGGTAAATATCAACGCTTTTTTTATCGCTTGAAAAGCTTATGTATATCTTCATCTAAGCTCACTCCCCTTTATCCTTTACGTCTGAATTTTCAGAGGTGCCTATATTATAATTATAAACAATTTTCGACCGAAAAGCAAATAAAATGTTATTTTTAAACTTTTTTTAAGGTTTGAGTCTTATTATAAAAGCGAAATGAAAACCGCACCAACAATCCATTTATAAAAATCAAACAGGGAGTGAATTAACATGAAATCAAAATCCATACTCGCAGCCGCGATCGCCGCATTAACTGCATTTCCGGCAACAGGTATTGCTTTTGCAGCCGAACAGCAAATCCTGGGCGACGTGAACGGTAATTCAGAGGTTGACATCAGCGACGTTACCGAAATCCAAAAGCATCTTGTCGGGCTAACTGCTCTTGATGAAGCTCAGCTTGCGGCTGCGGATGTAAACGGAGACGGTACTGTTGATATCAACGACGCTACATTTATTCAAAAGTATCTTGCGCACATGGATGTTTCCTACGCAATCGGTCAGCCGATTGAAACAGCCGTAAACGAGGACGCGTGGAAAGAAAACACCGGAACCATCAAGCTAAGCAACAGCGGAATTGAAGTCACAGGAGTCGGAGCATACGTTGAGGGCAACAAGGTTTATATCACCGAAGGCGGCGACTGGGAGGTTACCGGAACCTGCGACAACGGCATGATCTATGTAAACACCGGCGAAGAAAAGGACGTGAACGACAAAGTAAAGCTTAGGCTCAACGGAATGTCGCTGACGAACACATCGGGTCCGGCGATCTACTTTGACCGTTGCAAAAAATCATTTATCACAGTGGAAAGCGGCAGCGAAAATACTGTCACCGATTCGGCAACTTATGATGAAGCCTATGCCGAGGCAAAGGGAGCGATCCACAGCGACGACAGCCTTGAGATCAAGGGCAAGGGCTCTCTGACCGTCAACGGTAATTACAAGCACGGAATCAACTCGGACGACGATATCGTTATTGAAAACGGCGTTTTCCAAATCAATTCTGCAACAGACGGACTTCACGCCAACGATTATATCGTGGTTGACGGCAAGAACATTAAGCTTAATATCGACAGCCAATCCGACGGCATTGAAAGCGAGGGCTATCTTACCATAGACAAGGCTTCTCTTGACATTGAAGCAACCGGAAAGGGTATAAAGGCAGAGGGTGATCTGAACGTTTTGAGCGGAAATGTTAAAATAAACTCAACAGACGACGCTGTTCACTCAAACACAAATATTAATATTACAGACGGCACTTTTGATCTGACTTCCGTCGACGACGGAGTTCACGCCGACACCACACTGACAATTTCAGGCGGAACCTTGAATGTGCTTCAAAGCTACGAGGGACTCGAGGCAAACGATATAGTAATCGACGGCGGCACAATAAATGTTACCGCTTCCGACGACGGACTTAACGCGGCAGGTGGCAACGATCAGTCCTCTCAGGGCGGCAGACCCGGTCAAAACCAGTTCCAGCCCGGCACCTCCTCGAACAGCAGCATTACAATTAACGACGGATATGTATATGTTATTTCTTCGGGAGACGGAATCGACTCCAACGGCGCGCTGAATCTTAACGGCGGAACAGTTATAGTCCAGGGACCAGCCTCCGGCGGTAACAGTTGTATGGACGCCGACGGAGTAGTTCAGTTTAACGGCGGTACTGTTTTGGGAATTTCATCCTCAAACGCGATGTGGGAGGATGTAAGAGGAAAAATCAGCACAGCGATTTATAACACCTCTGTCGGAAGGATCTCAAGCGGCTCTGTGATCGCGGTGACGGATTCAAGCGGAAACGTGCTTTCGGCATTCAAGCCCACGCTCACCGGAAATATAGGAATAATCTATATGACCGATCAGACAAGCTCAATCTCGTCATGTAAATTCAATATAAACGGAACCTACAGCGGAACTCTCGACAGCTTTGGCTACGGCGAGGGAGGCACGATCTCCGGAGGCACAAACGTCACCCCGAGCACTGCAACCAACGGTAACAATCCGTGGCGTCCGGGCAGACCGTAATAATATCATCTAATAAAACAAGCTATTCCCTATCACTCAATATAAAATAACGCAAAAGCGGCGGTTAAAATGACCGCCGCTTTTGCGTATATTTGTGTTGTGTGAAAGCACACAACAAGTCAGTCCAGCTTGTGACCGCAATAGGGACAATAGCTCTTGCAGTCGGTTTGATTTTGCTGAGACGATAGTTTTTCTTCCGATTTTTTTGCCTGTTCCTCTTTGCCGACAATTTCAGTGAAGCCGGCAGTGATGATACCTGTCGGAACAGCAACCAATCCTATTCCCAAAAACGCGATTATTGTTGAAAGGACCTTTCCTGCCGCAGTTATCGGATAAACATCTCCGTAACCTACGGTAGTTAATGTTGAAACAGCCCACCACATTGTTTCAAACGCATTTGAAAACGCGTCCGGCTGAGCTTCGGTTTCTATATTGTACATCAAAACCGAGGCTATTATCAGCAACAACCCTACCACAAACACCGATGAAACAAGCTGAGCCGCTTTGTTTTTGAACACAAGCGCGATCAGCCGCAGTGCTTTTGTATAGCGGTTGATTTTGAAAATCCTAAACAATCTCACAACGCGCATTATTCTCAGAATTCTCAAATCTATCGGGAATATCAGCGGCAAATAGAACGGTAGAATAGCCAACAAATCTATCAGTGCCATGAAAGAAAAGATGTATTTGAATCTGGCTTTGACCGCGTTTGCTTCCGGATACAGCAGATCGGCTGTCCATACGCGCAGCAAATATTCAACAGTGAAAACCGCCACCGATATTACTTCAAAGACGTTAATTGCCGACAGTACGTTTTTTGGAAGATTGAATGTCTCAGCAATAACCATTACCGTGTTCGCTATAATCAGTGCTATAATTGCCAAGTCAAAAATTTTGCTTGCCATGCTGCCCTTTGAGGGCTCTATTATTTGGAATACGGTTTCTTTTATTCTTTTGTATACAGCCTTCATATGACTAAATCTCGCTTGAATCCTGAGTCTTCTTTGCGGTGATTTTTTTGAAAAGCTTTTTCAGTTCATCAAAAAAGATAAAGCCCAACAACGCAATTATAATTATTATTCCAAGGGGTGACAGGAATATTTTGTAGACCCAGGTCAAAAACGGGATTTTGCAAACAATTATACTTTTAACACTCTCCGCGGGAATCGGGTCGTCCTCATAATTGTTGGCAACACCCTTAGTCTGAAGCATGATTTTTCCGTTGTCATCATAGGGAGCTTTGATTACCTTGTGGGTAACCAGCAATCCGGGATATTGATTTCCGCCGTCAAAGGCTATAACGTCACCAACAGAAACCTCGCTTGCATCCGCGTTGCGGCTCAAAAGAATATCGCCAACGTGAATTTCGGGCTCCATGCTGCCGCTTACAACGCGGTAAATCGAATATCCGAAAACATTGGGGATCTTTCCGCTGATTTGGGAGATAATAGAGTTTATTGTAAGAAAAGCCGCTACAATTAGGAATAAAACAAAAATTATATCAAAAATTATTTTTCCGATTTTAAGTAATTTTTTCATATCTTTTTTATATCTTATACTATTCTCTTATAAAAGACTTTAAAACAGATGTTTAAGGTTTTTATTAGAGAATAGTATTATTATTTCTAAAATAAAATCTAAACTAAAACTAAAACGGAGCTGCCGCCTGACAGCTCCGTAAAATTATTTAACAAAGCTAAAGCTGCGGGAAATTATTTTACAGCCTCATAAACTGCAACCGCACATGCAACAGTTGCGCCAACCATCGGGTTGTTGCCCATTCCGATAAGACCCATCATCTCAACGTGAGCCGGAACCGAAGAAGAGCCTGCAAACTGAGCGTCGCCGTGCATTCTTCCCATTGAGTCTGTCAAGCCGTAGGAAGCAGGACCTGCTCCCATGTTGTCCGGATGGAGTGTACGTCCGGTGCCGCCGCCGGAAGCAACCGAGAAATATTTAACACCGTTCTCGTTAGCCCACTTTTTGTAGGTACCTGCAACAAGGTGCTGGAAACGAGTCGGGTTGGTTGAGTTACCTGTAATTGAAACGCCAACGTTTTCGTGCTGCATGATCGCAACGCCCTCGCGAACGTCGTCTGCACCGTAGCAGCGAACAGCAGCTCTTTCGCCGTCCGAGAAAGCTCTCTCTTCAACGATTTTAAGCTCTGATGTAAAATAATCAAACTCGGTTTTAACATAAGTAAAGCCGTTGATTCTTGAAATAATATAAGCAGCGTCCTTGCCCAAGCCGTTGAGAATAACGCGGAGCGGCTCTTTTCTTGCCTTGTTAGCGTTACGCGCAATACCGATAGCGCCCTCTGCGGCGGCAAAGCTTTCGTGACCTGCGAGGAAAGCAAAGCACTTTGTCTCATCTCTCAGGAGCATTGCGCCGAGATTTCCGTGACCGCGGCCAACATTTCTCTGCTCTGCAACCGAACCCGGAATACAGAAAGCCTCAAGACCGATACCGATTGCCTCGGCAGCCTCAGCTGCTGTCTTTACGCCCTTTTTGATTGCAACCGCACAGCCGAGAGTGTAGGCCCAGCCTGCGTTTTCAAAGGCGATGGGCTGAACGCCCTTTACGATTTCATAGGGATCGAAGCCAAGATCTGTGCAAAGCTTCTTTGCCTCTTCAAGATTTGCAATACCGTATTCGGCAAGGCACTTCTCGATTTTAGGCATTCTTCTGTCCATACTTTCAAATGTTACTGCCATTTCAGCGTCCTCCTTACCGAATTATTCTTCACGCGGGTCAATATACTTTGCCGCGCCGTCAAAACGGCCGTACTGACCGATGTTGTTCTTATAAGCCTCGTTCGGTTCAACGCCGTGACGAATATCCTCAAGCATCTTGCCGAGCTTTACAAACTGATAACCGATTACCTCGTTGTTCTCGTCAAGAGCTGTTTTGAGAACATAGCCCTCAGCCATTTCCATATAACGAACGCCCTTTGCGTTTGTGCTGTACATTGTACCAACCTGAGAGCGCAGACCTTTTCCAAGGTCCTCCATACCTGCTCCGACAGGAAGTCCGCCCTCTGAGAAAGCAGTCTGGCTTCTGCCGTAAACAAGCTGCTCAAAAATATTGCGCATAGCTGTGTTGATAGCATCGCAAACAAGATCGGTGTTAAGGCACTCAAGCAGAGTTTTGTTGGGAAGGATCTCTGCTGCCATAGCCGCCGAATGGGTCATGCCGGAGCAGCCGATGGTCTCAACAAGAGCCTCTTCAACGATACCGTCCTTAACATTAAGGGTGAGCTTGCATGCACCCTGCTGAGGAGCACACCAGCCGATGCCGTGAGACAGGCCGGAAATGTCCTTGATGTCATAAGATTTAACCCACTTGCCCTCTTCGGGAATTGGAGCCGGGCCGTGATGAGGACCCTTTGCTACAGTACACATATTTTCTACTTCTTTTGAATAAATCATATGTTATACTCCTTTCAAAAATTTGTTGAGATTGCTGTATACTCATACAGATATATTATAAGCGAACAAATGACTTTTTTCAAGCTTTTTATTCAAAATAGTTTTTGAGAGGAAAAAACCAAGCAAAATTGCAGCCGCAAGAAAAAACTTTATAAAAATGCTTGACAAAACAATGAAAATATACTATAATCTAACTTACTGAATTTATTTTTTCAGAACGAATACGGCGGAATAGCTCAGCTGGCTAGAGCATTCGGTTCATACCCGAAGTGTCGTAGGTTCAAGTCCTATTTCCGCTACCAAACGGCCCGGTGGTCAAGCGGTTAAGACACCGCCCTTTCACGGCGGTAACACGAGTTCGATTCTCGTCCGGGTCACCAAGCAAGAAGGGCATACCGAAAGGTATGCCCATATTTGCCGGTGTGGTGGAATAGGCAGACACAAGGGACTTAAAATCCCTCGGTCATTGCGACCGTACCGGTTCAAGTCCGGTCACCGGCACCAGTATGAGTGTTCATAACGGATTTATGTTATGGACACTCATTCTTTTATTCAATTTCATCCGATTTGTATGCAGTGAGCAGGTTTTGTGCCTGCTCACTTTTTGCTTATGCGGATTTTGCTGTGGGGATATACTCCACGTCTACGCCTTTTCGGGTATTGGCTTTGTAGTTCTCGTTCTCTGATGACGGCAGCTCCAAGTAGCCGACAAAGCGATAATAGATGACGATGCGTTGAGTGTAATTCTTTTTGCCGCCTTCTTTTTCGTACACATCAATGTGGTCGATAAGCTCTCTGAGCATTGGTACTGTCAGTGAATCCATCTCCATAAATTAACGGACAGCTTTAGCTGTATTGCCTAAAGAAATCGTCGCGGACTTCACGGCAGTTTAAGGCAATACCGCATAATTCTGGTGCGCGGATTGCGTAGTCAGATTTTTCGTCAGAATGTACAAATAATCAGTGTGCATACTGACGTATGGATACTATATGCAAGCAAGGCGTGCGCCATGAATTGTGTGGTGTTGCCTAAATACTGCACCGCCCTGCCGATCACTCGACAGGGCATTTGTTGTATATGATTCATATTCTGTTGGTTAATCCGATCAGGTTCCCCAGTACTCAGCACCGTGCTCCTGATGTTCCCAATAACGATTTACGTACCATTCGCTGATTTTAGTGGTCTTGCTGTCATTCTGAATCTGACAGGCATCCTCATAGTTAAAGCCAATCCATTCGAGGTCAATTTTGGCGTTTACGGCTTTCTTTGCGACATAGATGCAAGGATTGCAGTCGTAATTGTAGTAGTTGTTTCTGTAACCGTAGAACTGCATGTATCTCAGTCTCAGCTTTGTATCCTTCGCGTTGTCGGGAATCACAAACTTGCGGTTGGTGCCGCGGATTTCCGCGTCTTCGATCTTAAAGGAAGCGCCGCTCTGAATGGTGAACATATCCATATCCTTTTTGAAGGAGCCGTTGAAGCCGTTGTTGTAGGTGTACATGTTGATGTTGATGGTTCTGCCTGCGGGGATCTCAAAGCCGCCCTTAGCGTTCAGACCCTTGATGTTGTCTACTGCGCCGTAATAGTCGGGAGTCTTGGTGTAGCTGTGCTCGCCGAGGTCGCTTGCAACAACTCTGTCCATGAGGTAATTGGTGAGCTGGCGATAGCCGTTCTCGTTGTTGTTTGAGGTGCGCTGACCTCTGAGGTAACGGAGCATTTCGTCAAAGTTTGCCTGCATTGAGCTGACGTTGCACTTGGGGTCTGCAAGAATTTCCTTGTATGCCTTGTAGGTGGTGTTGTTAATCTTGTCGCTGCCGTCACAGGTGATGTTCACCTTGTTTTCATCAATACGCTTGAGCGCGTGTGCGAAGTCTGCAGCGACGGTGTCTGCCTGAATGCGGAAGTCCTTGGTGTCAATGTTGCTGTTGATCGCTTTGAGCTGATTCATCTGCTTGGTGTGGTAGTTTGCAGTCTGGGCGGAAAGTTCCTTGACCTCGTCCATAACCTTTCCGATTTCCGCTTTAATCTCAGCGGTGCTCTTGTCGATTTTATTGATGATGTCGTCATTGGAGGTGCCTTCTTCTTCGATTCCGAGTACCATGTTGAGAATCGGGGAAAGTCCCATCTTTGCAAGCTCGGGACCTGCTACCTTCTTTACGTTGTCCTTAGCGTAGCCGAAGGAAGTGCTTACCATATATTTCAGAACGGTGCCGACGACTGCAGGAGGTACAGCTGCCAAAGCAGAGCCGATTTAACGGCGTCGGAGCCGAATGTGTTCATCGGAATTGCGGTATGTGCCGTTATAATGATAACCTTGCTAATTACCGAAATCCGCAGTAACCGCAACGCGCTTTTATTTTTGATTTCGTGGACGCCGCTGATTTTGACCTTAGTTCTTGACATAATCGACCAATATGTTCACCTTGCCGGCTCGCATTTCTTTAACTACGGCTTGGCAATCACAATGGCGTATCAGATTGTAAACCTTATTCTCTGTTTTTTCAAATCATCCTTATGAGCATCAGCCTTCGGGCTACCCGGTCTTGTTTTTTGCGCGCTTACTTGAAACCTCGTGTCTGTGAATCAATGTTGCCGTAATATAACCCCTCAATAATATTTTTCATTTGCAATACCTCCGATAATGAACAAATCACATGTGTACGAGCAGAAAATGTGTTTAACTGCCGATAAAACCTATATTTTTATCCGGTTTTTACACATTGTATGCTATCGCTGTAATTTTCGGCGCCGATTGGTTGTAACTCTTGACTTTACAACCAATCGGTGTTATACTTCGTTCGGAGATGATATTATGCAAGTTTCCAGTCGTTTTACAATTGCAATCCATATTTTTAGCTGTATCAATACCTTTAAGGACGAATATAAGATTACCGGCGACTTTCTCGCCTCAAGCATCCAAGTCAACCCGGTTATTATCCGCAAGCTGCTCGGGCAGCTTAAAGAAGCGGGACTGATTAAAGTCAAACGCGGTTCTGGCGGCGCAAGCATTGCTAAAGAGCCCTGTTTGATCACATTGCTCGATGTATTTAATTCAGTAGAGAGTCTGGATGACGGAAAGCTATTTCACTTTCACGAGAATCCCAACCCCAATTGTCCTGTGGGCAGGAGCATTCATCCTGTTCTTGACGGACGACTAAAGCAAATACAGCAGGCTATGGAAGATGAAATGCAAAGCATAACTCTTGAGGATATTTTCAACGATACTAAAAAATTTATTGAAAGCACCTCAATTGAAAGCACCTCAAAAAATATATAGGAAACACCGCACAATTTACGGCGTACGCCTTGCCTTTTATTATTTCGTCAGACTACGCAATACGCACACCTAATTATGCGGTATTGCCTTAATTATTATAACATTCAATAAAATCACTAACAGCTGTCACCTAAAATTTCGCACTCATTGTTGGGAGCGAAATTTTTTATTTTTTTCGTTGTAACACTTGACATTACAACGAAGCTGTGCTAAACTATTGTTGTAACATCAAATGTTACAACTAACTTTTTGTTTTTTCGGAGGTAAATATTATGAAATTAGCAGTAGTAGCAGCAAACGGCAGAACAGCAAATAAAGTTATCAGCGAAGCAGTTGCCAGAGGCTTTGACGTGACAGCATTCGGCAAAGGCGAGAATAACACCAACGCGCAGACATATGTGCAGAAGAATCTTTTTGATTTGACCGCTGATGACGTTAAAGGATTCGACGCGGTAGTTGACGCTTTCGGAGCATGGACGGACGAAACCTTTCCGCTTCATACAACCTCGCTTATGCATCTTTGCGACATACTCTCCGGTTCTGAAACCAGACTTTTGGTTGTCGGCGGTGCAGGAAGTCTTTATGTTAATCCCGAACACACAATGAAGGTTTCCGATACACCGGATTTCCCGGATTCTTTCAAGCCGCTTGCGGCAGCAATGGCAGAAGCGCTCGAAAAACTAAGAGAACGCAAGGATGTGAAGTGGACTTATATTTCTCCGGCAGGGGATTATCAGGCTGACGGTGAGCGCACGGGCGAGTATATTCTCGGCGGTGAAGAGCTAATTCTTAACGAGCGCGGCGAAAGCATTATCTCCTATTCCGACTATGCTATTGCTATGGTAGACGAAATTGAAAACGGCGACCATATTCAGCAAAGAATCAGTGTGGTTAGAAAGTAGTTTCAACACATTGTATTGACTCTGTTTTGCCCTGCCGTTATAATTATGGCAGGGCAATTCTGTGAGAGAAGGCGTTTATGATGACTCATAAAGAAAAAAGACTGTTTTTAATTGATTATTTACTTTATGAACAGGGAGAAAAAATTGATATTCCTCAAGACGAAAGCAATCAAAAAAGATTACTCCGCTCCTTGTTTAACATTCGTGCTTCAAAAGAAGCCGACGAGGCTTTTTTGAAAATACAGGACGAGTATTTACAGGAAGAAACCCAAAGCAAGGGTATCACAGACATAGCTGAATTACAACCTGTTCATGATGATATCTATATTTGGAGAGGTGACATTACAACGCTGAAATGCGGTGCAATCGTCAACGCCGCTAACTCGCAAATGCTTGGCTGCTTTAATCCCTGTCACGGATGCATAGACAATGCGATTCATACCTTTGCAGGAGTTCAACTGCGTAATACCTGTAACGAAATCATGACAAGGCAAGGGCATCCTGAACCGACAGGTCAAGCAAAAATTACGCCTGCCTATAATCTTCCGTGCAAGCATGTTATACATACTGTCGGTCCGATTGTAAACGGTCGGCTTAAAGAAAAAGACCGCGAGCTTTTGAAGAGCTGTTATCTTTCGTGTTTAAAGCTCGCCGAAGAAAACAACGTAACAAGTATTGCTTTCTGCTGTATCAGCACAGGCGTATTTGGGTTTCCGAAAAAAGAAGCAGCAAAAGTCGCAGTCGAAACCGTCACGAGATACAAAGCGGAAACAAACAGCAAAATCAAGGTGATATTCAATGTTTTTAAAAACGAGGATTTGTTAATATACAAGGAATTATTATAAGGCAACACCGCACAATTCATGGCGCACGCCTTGCTTGCATATTATTCCGTCAGACTGCCCAAAAATCAGTATGCACACTGATTATTTGTACATTCTCCGCGCACCAGAATTATGCGGTATTGCCATAATTATCAACGTATAAAATTTTTCTGCTTTGTTGTTCATCAGATATTATCGCAAAGAAGTGACATTAAATGAAAGACAACTATAATGATTTGCCAAACGGTTATCTTGATACTATACAAAAAGGATTAAACGCTTTGCCCGTATTCAGCCGTGTCTCCGGCGGTGCCAGAACAAGAGCGGAGCAGCTGATACATTTGAAAAATGAATTAAAAGCTGCCGACGCTATTGTGATTGGCGCAGGCGCCGGACTATCCTCCTCAGCCGGTTTGACATATGACGGAGAACGCTTTGAAAAATATTTTTTTGACTTCAAACGTAAATTTGGCATAAACGATATGTATTCCGGTGGTTTTTATCCGTTTCCAAATGCCGAAACGCGCTGGGCATGGTGGGCAAGACACATTTATTTCAACCGCTACATTGATGCTCCAAAACCGGTTTACAAAGAATTGCTGAGATTAGTGAGCGGCAAAGAATACTTTGTAATCACAACAAACGTTGATCATCAATTTCAACGCTCCGGTTTTGATAAAAGCAGGCTTTTTTACACACAGGGAGACTACGGCTTATTCCAAAGCGCGAACTCGAGGTGGAAAAAGACCTGCGACAACGAAAAATGGGTATATCAGGCTATGGAAGTCCAGGGATTTGTAAGAAACGAAAATATGATTTTTCAGGTTCCCGATAACAGGAATATAAAAATGCAGATTCCCGCAAAGCTTATTCCAAAATTTCCTTATGACGGAAGCGACGTTGTGATGAATCTCCGCTCAGACGACAGCTTTGTTGAGGATGAGGGTTGGCACAAAGCGTCGGCATCATATTACAACTTTATAAAGAAACACAAAAATGATCGCGTCCTGTACCTGGAGCTAGGCGTCGGAGGAAATACGCCTGTAATAATTAAATATCCGTTCTGGCAGATGACTTTAGCAAACGACAGAGCGACTTATGCCTGCTTAAATTTTAGCGAAGCGTATTGTCCCGAAGAAATTGCCAAACAGTCGATTTGCCTTGAAGGTGATATCAGAGATATATTGAAACAACTAATACTATTATCAAATAATACCCATTAACACCATGTAATCGAAAAATAGTATAATACTAAACTCAAATAAAAAATAGACAATCTTTGCGGTCTATTTTCCGCAATACTTCGTTGTCGTCCTTGCAAGGCGACAGCCTTGCGGCGTCCTTGCGAAAAATATCCTCGCAAATCTTTGTCCACTTTTTATCTGAGATTAGTATAAAAAGCCGACCGGCGTTGACAGCTGCTATCAACGCCGGTTTGCATTTTACTTTTTTATTGTTTTATGTAAATTAAGAAAGAAAGGTTAATGATTTATTATTTCTTTAATGTTTTTAACTCTACAAGCATTTTGTCAATAGGCTCGCGAGTTTTTGAATCCATTTGTGAAATCACGTTGCCTTCAACATGGTTAGCGTAATCTGTGATCATAGAGCCCAGACCGGCAATTCCTGTTGAAAACATTGCTATTATTATCGCAAACGCTCCAACGATAATTCCTGCCTTGCGCGGACCTTTTTTATCTGCGTCCTTTCGGCTCATAATACCGAATATAATTGCAATCAGTGCAAGTACTCCGGCAGCCACGCCGAAGAAAATATTTGTTGTGCCCAAAAACATAATTGAGCTTCCTGCAAGCTGATGAAGCGGTACGAATGTCATAATGATTGATGCGAATGATAAAATACCTGCTGTGAGTCCGATGATTCCTTTTGTGTTCTTTTTCATGATTGTTTTCTCCTTTTGTTTTATCTTTTTTCGGTCAAGTTGTTTTGTTCCCTTGACTGTGACTATAGTATATCAGACCCACTATTACAAAACCCTGACAAAAATCATGATTTTTAAAATTTTTTAAAAATTTTTACTACTATTCTCTGATAAAAAACTTTAAAACAGATTTTAGCGGAAAATTTTGCAGAACAAGGCGGAGGACGAAGGAATCCTGACGGATTCCGAGGACGACAACGCAGTTATGCTCAATTTAACGCAACAGATGTTTAATACTAATCTCATATAAAAAGTGGACAAAGATTTGCGAGGATATTTTTCGCAAGACGAGGCGAAGGACGCCGCAAGGCTGTCGCCTTGCAAGGACGACAACGAAGTATTGCG
>CAJODI010000013.1 GCA_905233145.1 uncultured Ruminococcus sp.
CTCTCCTTATTGTTTGTTTCGCAACTACAATTTTGGAGCTTCCTATGCTCTTTTTCAATATTTACTTTTTATTTTCCCACAAAAATCCGTGATGAGGCTAAAAGTTTATGATAGTCCTGATTGCTTCAACAATCCAACCACTGCTTCAACCGTGCTTTCTATGCTTTGTTCGCCGCCCGGGACCTCAACGGTCAGGTCGGCGTATTTTTTATAAAGCGGCAGGCGGTTGTTATAAACGTCAAGCAGAGTTTCGTTTTGACTAAAAGTGATTCCGCGCGTGGTGATATTCGTCACCCTGCGCTCGATTTCCTTGTAGGGAACGTCGATATACAAAATTTTGCCCAGCCTTGAAAGGTGAGCCATTGCCTTTTCACTCAACACCATTGATCCGCCGGTAGCAACCACGGTATGGTCGCATTCAAGCGTTGATCCGACTTGTTCTTCAAGTGAGAGAAAACAATCCAATCCGTTCTCGCTCAGTATTTTTTGAAGCGGCTTTTCCGCTTTTCGGCTGATTATCAGGTCGGTATCAATAAACGAATAACCCAGCGATTTGGCAAGCAAAACCCCGACTGTGCTCTTGCCCGAGCCGGGCATACCGATCAAAATCACATTGCTCATATCACAGGATCCTTATGTTGAGCGAATCGGTGCTGGAGGTCGGGATCGTCTTGTTGCTAGAAAGCACAACGACCGTGTCGCCCTTTTTGACAAGACCTGTTTCCATTGCCTTTTCCATTGCCTGCCTTGTGATTGCGTCCGAGGTCAGCTTTTCTTCGCCGATCAGAGCAGTCACGCCCCAGTTGAGACAAAGCTTGCGGCACACGATCTGAGAGGTAACAACTGCGATCACCGGCACCTCAGGACGATAATGAACCATAGCCCGGGCAACCTTTCCGGTCGCGCTTTCAACAATAATCGCCTTTGCCCCAACTTCGTTGGCAATGCTCTTGGCAGCACGGCAAACGCTTCCGCGAATTACGTTTGAATCCTTGAAGGAATGTTCGCTGATATATTGATGAAGCGCGGCAAATTCTCCGTTGCTTTCCGCCTCGGTACAAATCGCTGCAAGAGCCTTGACGCTTTCAACGGGATATTTTCCGGCAGCCGATTCTCCGGAGAGCATAACCGCGCTCGTTCCGTCATAAACCGCGTTGGCAACGTCGCTGATCTCAGCTCTGGTGGGGCGGGGCGAGGTTGTCATGCTCTCGAGCATCTGCGTTGCGGTGATAACATATTTGCCCTTTGCGACAACCTTGCGGATCAGGGTTTTTTGAATTTCGGGAAGCTTTATAAACGGAATTTCAACGCCCATATCGCCGCGCGCAACCATGATTCCGTCGGCGTAATTTATTATTTCGTCCATGTCATCAACGCCGCTTTGGTTTTCGATTTTGGCAATTATTTCAACATATTCATACCCGATGCTGTCTATAAAATCTCTGAGCGTTCGCACGTCCTCATGGTTTCTGACAAAGGAAGCCGCAACAACATTTGCGCCGTGAGAAAGACCGAATTCAATATCTCTTCTGTCCTGCGCGCTTACATAAGGCATACTGATGTGATATCCGGGAATATTGATGCTCTTGCGGTTTTTGAGCACACCGCCCTTGCTTACGGTACACACGATGCTTTCGGGAGTGACCTCCTTGACAATGAGCGAAATCATTCCGTCGTCGAGCAAAAGCTCTCTTCCGATCGCTACCGCTCCCTCGGCATAAAAAAGAGAAATCAGCTTTGGATAAGAAACGCTTACTCCGGTTTCGTCGCCTTCTTCGCGATCCCTAAAGAGAGTAAAATCGCTGCCCTCCTCAAGCATTACGGATCCGTTTTTAAAGGTTGTCACACGAACCTCAGGTCCCTTGGTATCAAGCAGTATCGCAACGTTTTTGCCGCTCTCATTGATAGCCTCACGAATTGTGGCAAAAACCTTTTCAAGCTCATCATAGGTTCCGTGTGACATATTGACCCTGGCAACGTTCATTCCGGCGTCAATCATTTTCATAAGTGTTTCCTTATTGTTGCAGGCAGGTCCCACAGTACAAACAATTTTGGTTTTTCTCATATATTTCATTCCTTTCGACAGGTTCATGGTTGTTAATATACTATTATAGTTATTATACAGTATTTTTCTGCCGATTTCAATATTTTCATTATAAAACTACAGATAAAATCAAACTATTCCGCTTGGCAGTACTGATATGAAAAGTAAAAGCGGAATTATTTCTGAATTTCGCAGAAACTCCAAACTCCACAATAAAAAGCGGCTACCGCGAAAATATCACGAAAGCCGCCCAATTAATGGCTCTATAATAAATGTTGGGGTAACAAATAGAGCCTACAAGAAATTTAGGCAATATCAAAGCATCGTCCTCGTCAGCCTTTCCCTGTGGAAAAGATACTGGGTTTCGAGCATAGGCTCAAAGCCGGCTATGTAGCAGCTGGTGTAGCCCATAAACAGCCAGAACCAAATTACCATGAACGAGATATCATAAAGCAGAGCCTTTTCAAACAGCGAGTAGCCCAAATAGGCGAATAAAAACGAGAAAAGGCAGGGATAGACGTCGTCACGGAAGGTGTTTTTCTGCAAAAACAGATGCTGAGCGGCGTGCTTGGCAAAACGGAAGCCAAAGGTTCCGAAAAGCATAAAGCCGATTATTCCCGTTGATACCAAAATCGTCAAAAAGCCGTTGTGCAAATCGCTTTCGTGATAAGAATAGCTTAGGCTGCCGTTGAGGTATTCTCCGCTGTAGGAAACTATATTTCCGTTGGCGATTCCGATAATCGGAGATATCTTGAACAAGTCAATCGACTCTTTCCAAAGCTTAAACCGACCGCTGTCAACATTTTGATTAAGATGCTCAAAGGTAACCTGATTTTTTTCCTGATCAAGTATTTGATCGGAAAGCTCTCCGGATTGATTGATAATTTCATCTTTGTTAAAAAGCACATCAACAAAGGAAGTCGTTTTGGCTGTAACCACCGCGAAGCCCGCCTGAAAAACGTTTCTGAAAACCAGCGACGAACAGACGATAAAAACACCGGCAAGCATAACCGAAGTGATTTTAAGGATAATAGCCGAAGGCTTTAATCCTTCTCTTTCGGCAAAGAAAAGATAAGCGATATAAACGATTGCATAACCAAGCGCAAGCACAAGAGAAGCGTTTGAATCACACAAAATCAGCGAGAAAAGATTTGTTACCAAACAGGTTACAAGCCAAACCTTGCTCACCGGATTGCAGTTCTCGGTTTCCAAAAGCTTTTCTTTGCTTAGGATATGGCAGCACACAATCGAAACCACAGAGCAGAAGCCCAACAGATTTGGATTAACATAAACACCCGTAAAGCGGTTTTCATAAATTGTGAACTGAATCCATTCCCATTCAAAATTTATGCCGAACATCAGGCAAAAAATTCCGATTACATTTGCTATGGTGGTCAGATATATAATAAGCTTTGAAATCTTGTAAAGCTCTTTTTTAAAGCTGAAATTCGGCTCGGTGTGCATTCCGTAAAAAATAAAGAAGCATATAAACACATGAACCAGCATTATCGCGCTGTAGAAAATCGTCACCGAAAAATTAAGCAAAATAGAAATCAGCGACATTGCCAAAAACGCACCGACCCACAAACCAAAACGCATTCTGAAAAAAGAATTATAACGCTTTTGGTTAAACACAACAAGTCTTGCGCCCCAGCCAAAAAGGAACACAAGCAGAACATACGCAGGTATTTGCAGAAAAGCAATATTGCAAAAAAACAAATCTATAACATATATCATTCTGAATTTTGAAGTGTCCTTCAGCATTTCCTTAAACCGGACCATACTAACCTCACCTTAATGTCACAGCACGTCTTTTACGGTCTTGAACATGATTTTTATATCCGACCTAAATCCGAATTCCTTAGTATATTGCAGATTATATTTCATTTTTTCGGGAAGAATGGTATTAAGATAAACCTCATCGGCATTTTCCTGAGATTCAAGCAGCTTTTGCTCATCCTTGTACATCAGCGAAGCCGGAGAGGTTATCCCTGCCGGGATAAGCAGCGTGGCATAATATTCGGGCTTGTAACGCTCAACATATTCCGATACCTCCGGACGTGTTCCGACAAGCGACATGTTGCCCGAAAGCACGTTGAAAATTTGCGGAAGCTCGTCAAAGCGATATTTGCGCAAAGTTTTTCCCACACCCGTAACCCTGTTGTCATCGCAGGTAGTTACAAAAGCACCAAGCTTTTCGGCGTCTGTAACCATTGTGCGAAATTTTAGTATTTTGAAGCGTTTGCCGTAGGTTGTGACTCTTTCCTGTTTAAAAAACACAGGTCCCTTTGAGTCAAGCTTTACGACTACAGACAATATAATTATCGGTATTATCAAAAAAAATAATAAAACAAGCGAAATCAAAACATCCGTCACGCGCTTTAGAATAAGGCTGCCTGTTTTTTTAGAAAGAATATCGTAATAAACCCTGACTTTTTCGTTTTGGAACTCCTCAGGCAGCTTTGAAAAAGCTTTCATATAAAAAAACCTCTTAGTAAAAGAATACAAATATATTATTATGCATTTTTCGGTATATTAAGTCAGTATAATTATATATCTTTTGCCATATATTTTCAATAACTATTTTGGTCTCAAAGCCAAATTGTAAAAGAACGTAAAAACCGACGGTATGCGGCCGTCGGTTTTTAGGTAATTTTATGGAGTAATCAAGCACATAGAAAGGAAGTTTTTCTTTGAATTATCTCTCTTTTTTGAACTGATATAACTATAGCACATTTATTAGTGAATGTCAACACTTTTTTTAATATTTTTTAGAAGTTTTTCTATTTTTTGTCATTTTATTAAGAATTTTGACTTTTAATTCTAATTAAGAATTAAATTTTTCTGAAAATTATGGTTATCCTAATAATTCAAGACAGTGTGTTTATACTCAGCGGCGAATTATTATTTTTCATTGTTTTTATATTTTATAGATTTATTAGGCATTGCATATAATTTTTTGCTAAAGTATTGCCAAATCTCTTGACTTAATCGCCAAAACATTGTAAAATTAGTATATAGAAAAGGATTGCTGTAAAATAATTTATATTATTTTCGCGGCATTGCCTAACTAAAATTTACAAATTCCTGCCCGATACGCGAATGATTTTAAATAACCCTACAACTCTTAAATCGGGAGCTTAGCTCTTTGTGCGGTGTGCAGACCTCCCAGCTTTTGGAAGAAGGGAGCCTGAAGCCCAAAGGCGGGCACCCACCTGTTCTCTCGTAGGCAGGTTATTATTCAAATCATACGGTCGGGCGGGTTTTTTTATGTAAACTAATCATATTAGGGATTTCTGACAATTTTCCGCTGCGTATAAACACAGCATTGATTTTTTGGGCTTCCTATTACATATGAGGTAACCGTATGAAAATTTCTGTTTTGGGCTGCGGCCGCTGGGGTAGCTGCATAGCCTGGTATCTTGATAAAATCGGTCACGAGGTCACCGTTTGCGGACTAAAGGACGCGCCGGAGTTTATACAGCTCAGCGAGCACCGCAAAAACGACTATCTGAGCTTTCCCAACAGCATTACCATGACCCCGGAGCTTGGCGAAGCAATCGGCAGCGCTGAGGTTATTGTGATTTCCATTTCGTCACAATATCTGCGATCCTATTTTGATGATATTTCAAAGCACTCTCTTTCGGGCAAAACCATAGTGCTGTGCATGAAGGGCGTTGAAGCCTCCACCGGCAAACGACTCAGTGAAGTTGTTGGGGATTTTATCGACCCAAAACAAACGAACGTTGCCGTGTGGGTAGGACCCGGACATCCTCAGGATTATGTCCGGGGAATTCCCAACTGTATGGTGATAGACAGCGAAAATCAGGCTGTCAAAGAAAAGCTTGTCAATGAATTTAACAGCGAGCTGATCAGGTTTTATCTCGGCACCGACCTTATCGGAAGCGAAATCGGCGCAGCGGCAAAGAACGTTATAGGCATTGCCGCCGGAATTTTGGACGGCTTGGGCTACACCTCGCTCAAGGGTGCGCTTATGGCTCGGGGAACAAGAGAAATCGCCAGACTTATAAAGGCTTTGGGCGGCAACGAATTCAGCGCATATGGTCTGTGTCATCTCGGTGATTACGAAGCTACGTTATTTTCTGCGTGGAGCCACAACCGCAGATATGGCGAAAGCTTTGCCAAAGGCATCAAGTTTGACAAGCTTGCCGAAGGAGTTATGACTTCAAAGGCTCTTTGCAAGCTGGGAACAGACAACGGCGTTGACCTTCCGATTGTTGAGAGTGTTTATAATGTGCTTTTTGAAAATCTCGACGTCAGAGAAGCCATCGCAAGGCTGTTTGAACGTTCGGTTAAAAAAGAATTTTAAAAGAGAGCGAAGGTAAAATGAGCAGTAAAAAAAAATCTAAATCAAAATCAGCTGTTTCGCGAAATCAAGTTGAAAACCAGACAAAAACACTTGAAACCATTCAAAAAAAGAACAAGTTTGAGACCATTATTTCAAATATTATCTGCGTACTGACCTTTATATCCTTTGGATATATCGCGTTAATGAGCTTTTTTCAAACCAGCGTGTTTGACGCCGCAAAATTTACAAGCGAGGTTATAAATTACGAAACCGACATTGTAGGACTGAACATCTTATTTACCGTTTTGTTCGGCGTATTTCTCTTTGCAATGAAAAGGACCTACAACTTTTTCGCCAAAATCAACATAAAATTTATTGAGGCTGCAATGGTGGTCATTGTCATAATTCTGGGGCTTGTGTGGATCAATGCCGTCACCTCAATCCCTGCCGCCGACAGCTATAACCTTTATGAAGCCGCGATTGACGCAACGCGCAATACCTATAAATCTATGCTGAACGGCGGAAATTTTTACAATCACGAATTTTACAACAACTATTCATACTTCAACTTCTATCCGTTCCAGCTGGGCTTTGTATTCTTCTCCGAGATCGTATACAGAATCTTCGGCACAGCAAACTCCCTGCCTGTTCAGACAATCAATGTGCTCTGCGTAGGCTTTGCCTATCTTGCGATCGCCAGAATCACAAGGCTTCTCTTCAAAAAGCTTTCAATTGAGTTTCTCTCAATTATGCTTCTTTTGGCGTGTCTCCAGCCGGTGTTCTTCACAACATTTGCTTACGGAAATATCATAGGAATGTGCTTCTCGCTTTGGGCTTCGTACTTCCTTATCAAATATTTTAAAACCGGCAAATACACCCTGCTTATCCCATGCGGACTCATGCTTGTATTCGCGATTTTTGTTAAGTACAACAACCTTATTGTTCTTGTCGCGTTTGCAATCATGCTGATTGTGCACACAGTCAAGATGAAAAAATGGCAGAGCATCGCGTTTGCCCTTGCGCTTTGCTTAGCTTCTGTCGGCGCAAAAAGTCTTGTTGTTATGAGCTATGAAGCCAGAGCAAACACCGAATTTACAGACGGCGTTTCTCAGGTGCTTTATCTTGATATGGGCTTGACAGAATCCTATATGGCTCCCGGATGGTACACCACGACCGGAAAGGACATTTACATTCAGTCTCAGCTTGACACTCAGACCGCCAACCAAAGAGGTTGGGAAGATATAAATACCAAGCTTAAAAAGTTCTCCAATATCAACTACTCAGTTGATTTCTTCAGCAAAAAAATCCTTAGCCAGTGGAACGAGCCTTCCTTTGAAAGCATCTGGGTAAGTCAGGTTAAGAGTCATATCAGACCTGTTGACAACGGCTTGGGCGCAGCAATATACAGCGGAAGCCCGGGTCAGCTAATAAAGCTTTGGTTTAATTTGTACGTTCAGATCCTTTATCTTAGCTTTGCAATCGGAATGTATCTGCTTCTGATTCGCAAGAAAACAAATATTGAAACCATGCTTTTGCCGCTGATCATACTCGGTGGCTTTGGATATCACCTGCTGTTCGAGGGCAAATCGCAGTATATTCTCACCTACATCATCATGCTGATTCCCACCGCATCCTATGCGATTCACAAAATCCTATACAGCGACTACTCAAAGCTGAAAGAAATCATAGCGAAAATCGGAAATATCCCCGATAAAAAAATCAAAAATTCGGCTTCCGATCCCGTTCAGCAGTAAACAAATACAATTCAAAAAGCGTTTCCGGCAAAGCAACAATGTCGGAAACGCTTTTGTATTTATACTATTCTTCTGTGTTTTTCTTTGTTGTTTTTTCTTTCTTTTTGTCGCTGATTCCCAAAAGACGTTTTGTTTTGGTCGAACCAAAGCGATAGGCGCGTCTGAACGGTCGGGTATAATACCAAATGTTTATATACATACGATAGCGAACGCTTTCCGGCGTATAGGATTTGCCCTTTCGGGTAAAGGAAGTCATGACTCCGATTATATCTTTGTCATAAATTCCGTGCTCCTTAATAAACTGGTTGTCACCGCAAAGCACATATCCGCCGTCACTCTGAAAATCAAGTACTCTGTGCAGTACAAAATGTCCGTCCGAAGGTCGTTTATACAGCGGAATATCAAACAGATGAAGTCTGCCGCTTGGCTTTTTCAGCACGACAACATCTTCTCCGTCGCGAAGCATCGGAAGCATACTTGTTCCGTTTGGAGTGAAGGTCACGGTTCCGCCGCTTTCAAGCTTTTCGGAGATGATATCAATAACGTCGCCGAGTTCAAATTCTTTACTCAAGAATATCTGCATCCTTTACTTTTTCTAAAAAAACGTCGATATCCGCGGAGGCTTTTTCTGGCTCGACCTCGTATTCTTCAAGCAGCTTGTTGACCAATTCCTGCTTGTCCGCGCCGTTTTGGAGCAGCCTGAAAAGAAACGCGCCAGTTTCGTTGAGATTGATAATGCCGTTAAAGTCAAGCGTAAGGCTGTTTACCGGCACAACCACATAAACATCGGCAACCTTGCGCAGAACAAAATCTTTCTTTATTTTCATGGAAGCGACCTCCGATCGTCTGATACTATTCTCTGATAAAAAACGTTAAAACAGATGTTAGCGGAAAATTCTGCAAAACAAGGCGGAGGACGCAGGAATCCTAACGGATTCCGAGGACGACAACACAGTTATGCAGAATTTACGCAACAGATGTTTAAGGGTTTTATTATAGAATAGTATGAAATATCAGCTACTATTATAATACATGAGAGAACAAAAAGCAAGCGGCGACCTATGATTATAGAGCAAAGGGCCGCCGCTAAATTTTTATGGATTTATTCTGTCAAACTATTAATACATTCCGCCCATGTCGGGTGCCGGCGGAGCAGGCTCCTTGATGTCGCAAACGAGTGATTCTTTTTGTGAATTGCGTTATTTATTAGAAGCTCCCTATATAGAGCCTAAAAAAACAATAATTTGGCATAATTCCTAAAAAAGTCAAACAAAGTTTGTTAATTTTATTTTATAATGGATTGTTGAAATCATAAAGCAATCGTGCTATTATAGGGTTGTAAAGGATTTATGATTTATACTCTTTTTTAGTAGCGCGAAAGCGTTTTATCTAAAGTTTAAGAATATGCAGTTCTATATAGAAATGATTTAATGGAGTAAAGCATCTTAACTACTATATTTCAAAATATCAAGCACATAGCTCTTGAAAGGTTGCTGTTATCAGCTTTAGGAGGAGAAAACTCGTTTTTCCTTACAAAACTTATAGCAGAGCTTTAAAGAGTAAAATATAATAATTTTAAAAAAGGAGGACTACTTTATGAAAAAGAAATTCAAAAAAGCAATTGCAGTATTGCTGGCACTGTTAATGGTGACGACAACAATTTCAATGTTCCCGCTTACTGTGTCGTCGGCAGAAAAAACGGAAGAATCTGTCGGCGCAACAAGCGGAACAACCGGCGACTGCACTTGGACTAATAACAATGGGCATGTTACCATAAGCGGTGAAGGAAGGATGGCGGATTACAGCTCTTATACCGATTCGCCGTGGTATGGTCAAGGAGTGAAAAGCGTTGTTATTGAGCAAGGCGTGACTAACGTCGGAAAACATGCGTTTACGTTTTGCTATAATCTTGAAAGTGTATCTATGGCAGACAGTGTTACCGAAATAGGTGCTAATGCATTTTCAAACTGTTGGCGTTTGTCGGAGATATCGCTTTCAAATTCTTTGAAGAACATAGGCGGTTCAGCGTTTTTGAATAACTATAAGCTGAACAACGTTGTGATTCCCGCGAGTGTTACGAGTATCGGAGAAGGCGTTTTTAAGAGCTGCGAATCAATGACAAGCATAAGCGTTGACAGCGCCAACACCGTTTATGACAGCCGCGACAATTGTAACGCGATAATCAAAACCGGAAGCAATACGCTTTTATACGGCTTTCCGGGTACAGTGATTCCCAACAGTGTAAGGACAATCGGAGAGAAAGCTTTTTATTATAACCAAGCAATCACCTCGGTTACAATTCCCGACGGAGTTACAACCATTGAGGAGGACGCCTTTTTGGGATGTTATAATCTTAAAACCGTTTCTCTTCCGGACTCGGTTTCCTCAATAGGAGAGAGCGCGTTTCTGTCTTGTTCAAAACTCACTTACGTTCATATTCCCACAGCCCTTACTGAAATCAGCGAAAACGTGTTCTGCGGCTGTTCACAACTGACCGAATTGACTATACCGGAAAATATCAAAAGAATTCGCGATGATGCTTTTGCAGCTTGCAGTAAGCTTACTGATATTTGGATTCCTGCGAGCGTGACTTTCCTTGAAAATAATCCGTTCGAAAGATGTTCTGGGCTGAACAGTATAGCTGTTGATAACAGTAATCCGGTATATGACAGCCGTAACAACTGCAATGCTGTTATTAAAACTGCCGCTAATAAGCTTGTTTGCGGTTGTGTAAACACAATTATTCCCGACGGCGTGAAGGAAATCGGAACAGCTGCCTTTTCCGGCTGCAGTGAGCTTACACACTTAAATATTCCTGACAGCGTTACGGTCATCGGCGAAGAAGCCTTTTGGTTCTGCGATGAACTGGAAGAAATTGTGATCCCCGAAAACGTAACAACTATTGGAAGAATGGCGTTTGAGCTATGCCAAAATCTCACAAGCGTAACAATCCCCGACAGTGTTACAAAGATTAGTAATAGTGCATTTTCTCGTTGCACAAGTTTAAATAACATAATCATACCTGATAGTGTTACAGAGATAGAACACTCAGCGTTTGAAGGTTGTACAAGTCTAATGAGTATAACTATACCCAGCAGTGTAACTAGAATTGATGATCTCGCAATTGGATACGGGGATTTCGATTACAAAGTTGAAGGTTTTGTTATTCGAGGAATAAGAAACACCGAAGCACAGCGATATGCCGAAGAAAACGGCTTTGAGTTTATTGCTTTGGACGATCCCGCAATTCAACCTACCACTCCTCAGACCGAGCCAACAGAGCCTGATACTCAGCCCACTGCTCCTCAGACCGAGCCAACAGAGCCTGAAACTCAGCCCACTACTCCTCAGACTGAGCCGACACAACCTGAAACTCAGCCCACTGCTCCTCAGACTGAGCCGACACAACCTGAAACTCAGCCCACTGCTCCTCAGACTGAGCCAACACAGCCTGAAACTCAGCCTACTACTCCTCAGACAGAAACTACACAGCCTATAAACGAAGATGCGCCAGCGTTTGAAATCAACGGCGCGACCGCTAAGGCTGAGGAGACGGTTACTCTTGACCTCTCTATCAAGAACAACCCCGGCATAACCTCGTTCAAGGTTTATGTTGATTATCCTGAGGATGCACTTACTCTTACCGATGTTGAGTTCAAGGACTTGTTCTCCGGCAGAGCAAGCGGCAAGAACAGCCTTACATCTCCCTACAATGTACTCTGGTTTTCTGCTGATTCGGCTGACGAGAACTGCAACGGCATTATCGCTACCCTTACCTTTACCGTTAAAGAGAATACCGCCGCAGGCGACTATCCGATTACTCTCACGTGCAGCGCGGACGATATCTTCAATTCACAGTTTGAGGACGTAAGCTTTGCGGCTATAAGCAGCACGGTCAAGGTTATCGAGTATATTCCGGGTGATGCAAACGGCGACAACGAGATAAACATGAAGGACGTTGTTCTGCTTCGACAGTATCTCAACGAGTGGGATGTTGAGATTGACGAGCGCGCCCTCGATGTTAATAGGGACGGCAAAATCAATATGAAAGATATAGTTTTGCTCCAGCAGTACATTAACGACTGGGACGTTGTCCTCTTTTAAGGTGATCGGATTATGAAAAAAATTGTTTCAGCTTTACTGTCGCTTGCGATGTTGCTTTCGGCATTCTGCTTCACGGCAAACGCCGACGAAAAGCCGACATTCTTAGCCGAATATGAATTGGACGGCGAGCTTGCGACGGTATACATCAACATTCACAACAATCCCGGAATAACCGGTTTACAGCTTTCGGTGAGCTATCTTTCTGAGGCTTTGGAGCTTTTGAGCGTTGAGGACAAAAGCCTTTTCGGCAACTCGATAACTCACAGTCCTATCTCAAAAAATCCGATAAAAATTTCGTGGTATGACGACAACTCGGCGAACCGTACCGAAAACGGAACCTTGGCGGTTCTTAAATTCAGAATGACCGACAGTTCCGTTCCTTGCGAAATCTCACTGAGCTACAAGCCCGAAAACGTCTTTAACTCTTCATTTACAAATGTTGAGTTTGAGACAAAGGGTTGCATCATATCGCGGTACAGTATTGGTGACACCAACCGTGATGGATATCTTGATATCCGCGATGTCACCACGATTCAACTTCACCTTGCTGAGTTGAAAACGATTCCTGAACAATTCCTCTTTCTCGCCGACACCAACGTAGACGGTGACGTCAATATTGATGATGCGACTCATATGCAGATGTACCTCGCGCATTTTGATGTTGTATTGGGAAAACAAATACAAGTGAATACCTGATAATCTCAATCCCTAATTAACACAAGGCAGAAGGAAATCAGAAACCGGTTTCCCTTCTGCCTTAATACTTTGGCAATCATTCGGAAGTTCAAGTCCCTGACGCATTTCTTCCAAAAAAACACTGACGCATTTCTTCCAAAAAAATAACCAAAATCGCCGCTTCGGTTTTGTCGTAATGACTGAAACGAAGCGGCGTTGAATTATTCTGTACTATTATACGGCACTGATTTTTCTGGAATTATTAAGCTTCGGCTTTATCAGTACATTCCGCCCATGTCGGGTGCTGCCGGAGCAACTGCCGGAGCAGGCTCCTTGATGTCGCAAACAAGCGACTCGGTTGTGAGCACCATAGAAGCAACAGACGAAGCGTTTTCGAGAGCCGAACGCGTTACCTTTGTTGGGTCAACGATTCCTGCCGCCATCATGTCGGTGTACTCCTCGGTGAGAGCGTTGAAGCCATAGCCTACCTTGTCAGCCTTTTTGATGTTCTCGGCAATTACGCTACCCTCCAGACCTGCGTTAGCTGCAATCTGGCGGAGCGGCTCTTCAAGAGCTTTGAGCACGATCTTTGCGCCTGTCTTTGCGTCGCCGTCGAGAGTCTCAACAAATTTTTCAACAGCCGGAATAGCATTCATGCAGGCGATACCGCCGCCGGCTACGATGCCTTCTTCAACAGCTGCCTTTGTTGCGGCAAGCGCATCCTCGATGCGGAGCTTCTTTTCCTTCATTTCTACCTCGGTTGCCGCGCCAACCTTTACAACAGCTACACCGCCGGCGAGCTTTGCAAGACGCTCCTGAAGCTTTTCGCGGTCAAAGTCAGAGGTTGTGGTCTCAATCTGCTGTCTGATCTGAGCAACTCTGCCCTTGATAGCGTCCTTGTCGCCTGCGCCGTCAACGATGATCGTGTTTTCCTTTTCGATCTTGACCTGACGAGCTGTGCCGAGCTGATCCATGGTTGTATCCTTAAGCTCGAGTCCGAGGTCGGAGGTGATCACCTGGCCGCCTGTGAGAATTGCGATATCCTGGAGCATTTCCTTTCTTCTGTCGCCAAAGCCCGGAGCCTTTACCGCAACGCAGGTGAAGGTGCCGCGAAGCTTGTTGAGCACGAGAGTTGTGAGAGCCTCGCCCTCAACGTCCTCGGCGATGATAAGGAGCTTTCTGCCGCCCTGAACGACCTGCTCAAGAAGCGGAAGGATATCCTTGGTTGTTGAGATCTTCTTATCTGTAATGAGGATAAGCGGATTGTCAAGCTCGGCAACCATCTTGTCTGTATCTGTTACCATATAGGGAGCGATGTAGCCTCTGTCGAACATCATACCCTCAACGACCTCGCTATAGGTCTCGGCTGTTTTTGACTCCTCAACTGTGATAACGCCGTCGGCTGTTACCTTTTCCATAGCCTCGGCAATCAGGTTGCCGATGAACTCATCCTGAGAAGAAACAGTGGCAACTCTTGCGATATCCGCTGTGCCCTCGATCTGCTTGCTGTTTTCACAAACAGCCTTTACTGCAACTGCGACCGCGTCTGCGATACCCTTTTTGAGAATCATCGGGTTTGCGCCTGCGGTAACGTTCTTCATGCCCTCGCGGATAAGAGCCTGAGCAAGAAGGGTTGCTGTTGTTGTGCCGTCGCCGGCAACGTCGTTGGTCTTGATAGAAACCTCTTTAACAAGCTGTGCGCCCATATTTTCAAACGGGTCGTCAAGCTCGATCTCCTTAGCGATCGTAACTCCGTCGTTAGTGATAAGCGGAGCACCGTATTTTTTGTCGAGGACAACGTTTCTGCCCTTGGGTCCGAGTGTGATTTTTACTGTGTCTGCAAGCTGGTCAACGCCGCTCATCAACGCTTTTCTTGCTTCTTCTCCGTATGCGATCTGCTTTGCCATAATCGATTACCTCCCGAAAAATTATTCAACTGTTGCCAAAATGTCGGACTGACGAACGATAGTGTATTCCTCGCCGTCGATTTTTACCTCTGTGCCTGCATATTTGCTGGCGATAACCTTGTCGCCTTCTTTTACGTACATTTTTACTTCGTTGCCGTCAACAATACCGCCGGGGCCTACTGCCACTACCTTGGCGAACTGCGGCTTTTCCTGAGCTGCGGACGAAAGGATGATTCCGCTCTTTGTTTTTTCTTCGGCTTCTTCCACCTGCAATACTACTCTGTCAAGCAATGGTTTGATACTCATAAAATAGCCTCCTGTGTTTTATTACGTTATACTAATCCTCAAATATAAACCGATTTTCATTGTTCACGTTTTTGCAAAGGCAAGAATGAGTTTGTCTTTTGTTAAAATGATTTACGATCGGTAAATATTCAAGTATTAGCACTCGCCTTATCTGAGTGCTAATTATATTTTACTCAATTTTTCGGAAATGTCAATAGGAAATTTGACTTTTTTTGACTTTGAGCGGAATTTTCATGATTCCGTCACATTTTGATTGCTGTGATTTCAAGCAATGCCAAAATGTTACAAGCAAAATCAGCAAGACCATTCCCATCGGGTTATAAGGATCGGAAAACAGCGGGATCAAATAAAACGCCGCTGACTGTAATATCAAAATAATTATTTCCTTAAGGTATTTCATGCTCACAGCGACCTCATCAATTCTTTCATATAAGAAACCAATTCATCGTCATTCATAGCCATAATATCTTCTTTTGAATATCAAAAACTCATTTTTACTGTTTGCAATCAATGCGTGAGAAATCAAATGGCTCATATAAAACCACTTTCCAAATCAATATAATACCGCACAATTCGCAGCGTGCGCCTTGAATTGTGCGGTTTTGTCTAAAATTCAGATGTGTAATCGCAACTTGAATTATCAAATATCCTTGATATCGTCCTCGTTGAGCACCGGAACGTTATTATCAATCAGCACCTGCTCGGCTTTGTCAACGTCGTCAACTCTGAGAACAACATAAGCTCCAAAGCTTTCGGAGGCTGTAAAAGCGTAAACATACTCGATATTTACGTCCTCTTTGGCAAGGAAGTCGATCACATAAAGCAGCGCGCCAACGCGGTCGTCAAGCTTTGCGGCAACTACCTTGGTTGTGTTGATTATCAAATCGTCGCTGAGAACCTCGATAGTCTTTGGGGTATCCGAGGTGATCATGCGAAGAATACCGAAATCCTTTGTGTCCGCAATGCTCAGCGCGCGGATATTGAGTCCGGCGTCGGCAATCGGCTTTACGATCTCGACCAGCTTTCCGGGCTGATTTTCTACAAATACGGAAATCTGCTGAATAGCCATAGTTTTATCCTTTCTCCGGTTACGGAATTAGTCGTGAAGCTTACGCTTGTCTATAACTCTGACAGCCTTGCCCTCGCTTCTTGTGATGGTCTTTGGCGGAACAAGGTGGATCTTGGGTCCGATTCCTAGCATTGTGCGCATTGCGCCCTCAAGCTTTTTCTCCTTGGCAAGGTTTTCAGAAATGATATCCGAGAACTTGTCGGGAGTGAGCTCAACATTGATGTCAATAGTATCGCTGTTGTTCACACGGTCAACGATAATCTGATAGTTCGGCGAATAGCCTTCGTTGAGCAAAACTGTCTCGATCTGGCTCGGAAATACGTTTACGCCACGAATAATTAGCATATCGTCGCTTCTGCCCATAGGCTTGCACATCTTGACAAAGGTTCTGCCGCACGAGCATTTTTCTCTTGAAAGAATACAAATATCGCGGGTCCTGTAACGAAGAAGCGGAAAGGCTTCTTTGTCGAGCGAGGTGAAAACAAGCTCGCCCTTGCTTCCCTCGGGAAGCACCTCGCCGGTGTCTGGGTCGATGATCTCGGCATAGAAGTGGTCCTCGTTGATGTGCATTCCGTTTTGCTCCTCGCACTCATAGGCAACGCCCGGACCGCTTGTTTCGGTAAGTCCGTAGATATCATAAGCCTTGATTCCGAGGCTTTTTTCGATGGTCTGTCTCATTTCCTCTGTCCAGGGCTCCGCGCCGAAGATGCCGCATTTGAGCTTGTTGTCCTCGGGCTTATAGCCCTTTTCGGCAAGCACCTCGCCGATATGCGCCGCATAGGACGGAGTACAGCAGATGATAGTTGAACCGAGGTCCATCATAAACTGGATCTGTCGGTCGGTATTGCCCGACGACATCGGAAGAGTCAGGCAGCCAACCTTGTGGGAACCGCCGTGAACGCCTGCGCCGCCCGTAAACAAACCAAAGCCATAGGCAACCTGCAAAACGTCGCCCTTTGAACCGCCGGCGGCAACGATCGCTCTTGCCACGCAGTCCTCCCAAAGATCAACGTCGTTTTGGGTGTAAAAGGCAACCACTCTTTTTCCGGTCGTGCCGGAGGTCGAATGGATACGAACGCAGTTTTTCAAATCCGTGCCGAGCATACCGTAGGGATAAGAATCTCGCAGATCTGCCTTTGACAAAAACGGAAGCTTTTTGATATCATCCACGCTCTTGATGTCCTCGGGCTTGACTCCCTTTTTGTCCATCAGGTCGCGATAATACTTCACGTTTTCGTAGACATGCTTTACCTGCTTAACAATTTTTTCGTTCTGGATCCTGAGTATTTCCTCACGCGAGGCGGTTTCAATTTCGGGCTGATAATATCGTCCCATCGGTACCACTTCCTAAAAAAATTTTTGATTGATCTGTGCTTGTATTTATTATATAGAGGCGCGCTCATGAGTGCGCCCAATTAAACGCCGTGTTTTTCTTTAATAATTATATCCAAGCTCAAAGGCTTTGAGATTTACCTCAACAAACTGAGGCTTTACTGTGTTCTTTATTGCCTCGATCCATTTTTCTTTTTCAATATGGAAATGCTTTGCAAGTCTGCCCATCAGCACGATATTAACAGACTTTGCGTTGCCTGCTTCGGTCGCGAGCGAAAGAGCGTCGATCTCATCAACAAAAAAGCCCTTTGACTTGAGCTCCTCCAAAACATTTTCCGGATATTCCGCCGCACCGGTGATTACGGGCATTGGATCGATCATCTGAGAATTAACGATTATTTTGCCGTCCTTTTTGAGGTTAGCGGCATATCTTGCCGCCTCGATCCTCTCGAACGAAATAATATAGTCAGCCTCGCCCTGAGCGATGACCGGCGAATAAACCTTGTCGCCGAAGCGAACGTAGGTAACGACCGAACCGCCGCGCTGGCTCATTCCGTGGACCTCGCTTACCTTTACGTCGTAGCCCTCCTGAACCAACAACGCACCCAAAAGCTTGCTGGCAAGGAGACTTCCCTGACCGCCGACTCCGACGATCATAACATTCTTTGTTTCCATGTTATCTGTCTCCTTTCTCAATCGCTCCGAGCTTGCACAGCTGTGTGCAAACGTCGCAGCCTACGCACTGCGTAAAGTCTATCTGAGCCTTTTTATCCTTGATGCTGATTGCCGGACAGCCAAGCTTCATGCACTGGCGGCAGCCAACGCACTTGTCCTTGTTGACGGTTACCGGAGTATTTTTCTTAACATATTTGAGCAGCATACAGGGTCTGCGCGATATGATAACGCTGGGAGCCTCGGCATTAAGCTCTTCGAGAATAGCTTCCTCACATTCCCTGAGGTTGTAGGGATCAACAACTCTTACGCGCTCAATACCCACAGAACGGCAAAGAGCCTCAAGATTAACCGCGAGAGCAGGCTCACCCTTGATATTGTAGCCCGTGGTTGGATTTTGCTGATGACCCGTCATACCGGTGATCGAGTTGTCGAGTATGATAACGGTTGAATTTGAACCGTTGTAAGCAATATTGACAAGTCCTGTCATTCCCGAATGCATAAAGGTTGAATCGCCGATTACGCAAACGGTCTTGCCTTCGGTATCCTTGCCGCCTGCCTTGTTAAAGCCGTGAAGTCCCGAAACCGACGCGCCCATACAAAGAGTTGAGTCAAGAGCCGAGAGCGGCGCGGCAGAACCAAGGGTATAACAGCCGATATCGCCTAGACAGGTGATTTTGTGCTTTGCAAGAGTATAGAACAGTCCGCGGTGAGGGCAGCCGGCACACATAACCGGCGGACGCACCGGAACCGGATTGTCGGTCGAAACAGACTCCGGCTGAGGAACGCCGAACGCCGCGCGAATCGTTGTCTGATTAAATTCTCCGATGGGCGGAAACAGCTCCTTGCCCACGCAGGGGATCCCCAAATTATTAAGATGAGTTTCGATTATTCCGTCAAGTTCCTCGATAACATAGACCTTGTCAACCTTTGCTGCAAAGTCCTCGATGAGCTTTTTGGGCAGTGGATTAACAATTCCAAGCTTTAAAACAGAAACAGAATCTCCGAAAACCTCTTTTACATATTGATAGCAGGTTCCGGCACAGATAATGCCCTTGTCAGCTGACGACATTTCAACGCGGTTGAGCGGCGAGGTCTCGCCAAGCTCCGCGATCTTGCGCGTTCTTTCCTCAACAAAGGGATGTCTGCGGATCGCGTTTGCCGGAGCCATAATGAATTTTTGAGGATTCTTCTCGTATGCCGGAAGCTCCTTTTCAACTCTGTCGCAAAGCTCAACGGCGTTTTGAGAATGAGCGATCCTTGTACACATACGTATAAGAACCGGGGTGTCGAACTCCTCGGAAATCTCAAAAGCTGCCTTGACAAAGTCCTTTGCCTCCGCCGAGTCGGCAGGCTCAAGCATAGGAACCTTTGCGGCAATTGCGTAATGTCTTGAATCCTGTTCGTTCTGCGAAGAATGCATAGCCGGGTCGTCGGCAACAAATATAACCATTCCTCCGTTTACGCCGGTATAGGAAAGCGTAAAGAGCGGATCTGCAGCAACATTGAGACCAACATGCTTCATTGCGCAGGCACTGCGAACACCGCGCAGAGACGCGCCGAAAGCAACCTCGGTCGCAACCTTTTCGTTGGGTGCCCACTCACAGTATATTTCATCATATTTAGCGGCAAACTCGGTAATCTCGGTTGACGGCGTGCCGGGATAGCTTGAAACAACCTTAACCCCGGCCTCGTACAAGCCTCTGGCGATTGCCTCGTTGCCTAACATTAATTTTTTCACCTTTCAAACTCCTCCGTTTTAATACCAATTTCCAAAGGACGGAGCATAATAATATGAACGCCTTCTGAATAATTATATCACAAACCGGTATGAAACACAAGCAGTTATCTTTGATTGGTTAAAATAAGATAATAAGGATAATCAGCTGCCCGGTTGTGTTGCTCCGGTTGCGGCAACCGCAGCTATAATATCCTCAGCCGCCTCGGCGCCGTCAAAAACTGTTACGTAGCCCTGCAACGCTTTTGCCTTTGTGTACAGGGTTGGAGCGCGGCGATTGACAAATATTTTTGCCCTTTTCTTTCCGTTTTTTGCGGACGCGGGCAACCGTCATTCACGGAGAATGAAAAGCGGCTTAGTATCTGTTCTGTCCGCAGGACTGAACTTTTGTACAGTCCCATTCCCGTCGGCTCAATTGACACTCTGATTCCGATTTCTGCATGTTTCAGGCGCATTGCCTCGGAATGAGTTATTTCGGTCGGAACGATCGCGAAAATTTCAAACCTGCCATTTGAAAGCTTAACAAGCTCTCGTTCATATCCCGTCATTTTGTTGCCTATTACAAAGCAAACTTTGTCGGGGTCAAGCTCCTTCGCAAGCCTGCGAACAAGCTCCTTGAGCGGCTCGGTCATTCTGGTTGAGCGGTTTCCGCTGTTAAAGCTGCCTCCAAGCAGCACTACCGGGATTTTGTCCTGTGGAATTTCGCGAATCTGTCCGTTTAGACAAACCGCGCTTTCAAGCTTTTCGGAAGCGACATCCTTATCTTGGAATTTAAGCTCGGCGTTTTTTATTCTCCGGCTGAGGAATTTTTCAATATCCTCTTCCGCGGCAAGCAGGCCAAAGCTCTTTTTCTTTTCTTCAAAAGCCTTAATACTTCGCTCCAAAATTCTGTCCTCAGCCCTGCGCATTGAGAGCATTTCCTCAAAGCTCAAATCAAGCAGTCTTTCAAGCGCAAGCTGTTCGTCAATTGAATCCGTGCCGTAAATCGCACCTCCGTCCGTACCCTGAACGCAGCTGACGCCTCCGCTCAGATATTGTCTAAGCGGATGACGGTTTAGCTCGCTGAGGTTATTGAGCCGAACATTTGAGGTAAGCTGAAATTCCAGCGCAGCGCCGCTTTCGCGCAGCTCTTTTATCAGCTTTCTTCCCTTTTCAGAATTAAGATTGGCAGTATACAAGCCGTGTCCTATACGAAGCTCAGGCATTTTTTGTCCGTCGGAAAGTGCCTCGCGAACACACGCAAGGCTGTTTGCGACGTTGTCGCGCAGACCGTCGTTTTCTCCGGCATGAATACGGATCACAAAGCCACGGTTCTCGCAGGCAATATCCGCAAGCTCGCGCAAAACCGGCTTTAGATCGCGAATATCGTTGATTTCCTCGCCGACAATGTCGCTTCCGGCAACATAAGGATCAGGTGCGATCGCCCGAATCACCTTTAGCTGATTTTTGAAATCGCCGCCCAGGGCATTGTCCCTTACAATAGTCAGCGGAACTCTTCGCATTGCAGCCAAAAACCTTATCGTAACTCCTGTTTCGCGCGTGATAGCAGGCATGATCCTGTGGATTTGCTTCAACTCAAATGCCGCCTCGGGCTTTGTCAGAGTAGTATCGGAAATTTCAGTGTATATTACGCCGCGCCGCGCGCAGCTTCTCGCCGTCCAGAGCAATTTGTTTTCAAACAAAGAAAGGTCCGAAAAATCCCGGCTTTGGCTGTCTTTGAGCATTTGAGCCACAGCGCGCACAATATCAGCGTCAGGGATTTCTTTGTATGAAGCGATTGATATTTTTTCTTTGCAGGGCTGACCCTTTGTAAAAACATAGCGATACAAATACACCTTTTCAAGGTTTGTAAAGACCGCCTGGCCATCCTTTAGTATTGTCAGTGAGGCGCGGATAAGCGGAATATTGTGCGCCGCGTTTTCAAGATTGTTCAAAATCAAATCGGCAAAATTTACAAACGTGTTATCGTCAATTCTGCGCGTAAGCTTCTTGCCGCTCAGCGGCGAATCCGCAAACCGTTCGGCAACCGATCTTCTTTGTATTTCAAGCTCCTTTTGCTGGGCTTCGGAGCAGCAAAGACCAAGCTTTTTTATGTAATACAGCGGATATCGAATCTGATGAAAAATCGCGAGCGCGATAAGCAAATCCGGATCAAGATTGGCATTCATATGAGTATGCAGATCCGTGCGAAACTTGTATTCGCGGCGAATATAGGTTTTTACAAGCGTTTTCCTGACGTCAAGCCGGTAATCCTTGGTCTGGCTCATAAGCACCTTTGAAATCGCCGGGATATACGCCTTGCGCTCGATGGTGCCGTCAGGATAAATATTTGCGACCTTTGTATCTGCAAGCCTGAGCACATAAACCTCTCGGTTACGCTCGTCGATATAGCAGGGAACCTTGCCGCAAATAATTTTTAAGCCGTCCTCTCCTGTACTCAGCGGAAGCGAGCACAGCCGAGCAAGGTTTGTAATCAAATTACCCTTGGCGTGGTTCGGAGTGCGGAGCACATAGCTCAGCTCACCGTCATTCATGCTCAGTTCGATTATAATATCCTTTTCCTTGTCAAGATAAAGCTTTCCGAAATTTGACATTATTTCCCCCGATAAGAATTTGGCGCGCAGCTTTATCCGCGCTATTTTTGATACTATTCTAATAATTCAATGCCGTACAAAAGCACGGCATTGAATTTTAGCTGTTCTTTTTAGCTTTTAGGCAACACCGCACAATTCATGGCGCACGCCTTGCTTGCATATTATTCCGTCAGACTGCCCAAAAATCAGTATGCACACTGATTATTTGTACATTCTGAGGGATTATGCGGTATTGCCTTTATGTCCGATTAATATAACTCTGCCAGCCCTGCAAGGTAATATTGCAGCTTTGTCGCGTCGTCAATCGCAACCATTCCGTTTCGGGTCACATCCGCTGATTTTTCCTGATAGATATTGAAATCCTCACTCAGCAGCTCGGCAAGCCTGTACTGGATAAAGGTCGCGTCGGTAATAGAAACATCACCGTCGGTATTTGCGTCCCCGATTGGATATGCCGCAAGGTTTTTGGTCACTGAAGTCTTGTCCACCGAAACGGGAATATCAACAATCGCGTGACCTCTTTTGATGACGCGCAGATAATAATTGCCCTTGGAAACGTTCTTGAACCTGTAGCTTCCGCTGTTTCCGTAAACCACGCACTCATCAATCGCCTCTTTGTTGTTCGGATCCAAAAGCTGAACATACGAAGGTGCGTTTGAACTGAGATATGTTTTCAGACCGCCGCTGATGTCTGTTGACTGGATCGGAACAAAGGTGATGTGCGGATTTTCCTCGGCGTAGGTCTCCGCTGCCGAGCCGGTGTAGCCATAGATCGTATAGCCGCTGAACGGCATTTCGACCTCGTAAAAATAATATCCGAACGCACATTCGCCGATTGATGTCACATTGTCGGGTATCACGGCAGAAGCGGTTTGATAACTTAGGAACGCTCCTTCGCCGATGGTTTTGAGCTTGCTGCCAAAGGAAAGTGAGTCAAACGCACAGCCGCTGAAGGCTCTTCTTCCAATAGTCACGAGCGAATCGGGGAAGTTAGCTTTATAGAGAGTATTATTACCCGAAAATGCCGCTTCACCGATTTCGCTAAGGTCGTTTCCAAGGCTTACTTCAGTAAGGTTATTCATGGAACAAAAAGCGCGTTTTCCGACATAAGTAACACCGTTCTCAATTACAATGCTGTAGATATCGTCCTTGAGGTGCTCCCACGGAACGTCATAATAGCCCTCCGAGCCGTCCCAAACATAATTATAATCAGCCATTCTGCCATTACCGTAGATCGTCAGCGAATATTTTTCGGGATCGTATCTCCAGAAGCAGTCGCCGGTTTTGCCCTCGGTCAGCGTGAGCGGTACAAAGGTGATGTGCGGATTATCGTCGGCATAACGCTCCGCCTCGGTGTTTTCGTAGCCGTACAGGGTCACTCCCGAAACCTTTTCGTAATCGTTAAAAAGATAATATCCAAAGGCGTGCTCGGAAATCGTTTGGATCCCGTATGGCACGGTTATTTTTTTGAGCTTTTTGCTTGAAAAAGCCGATTCGCCCACGGTTTTGAGTCCAAGTCCGAACTTTGCCTCAGTAAGTCCGGTGTAACTGAACGCGTCCGCTCCTATTTTTTCAAGACTGTCGGGGAAGGTGACTGAGCTGATTCCAATGTCCTCATAAAAGGCTCTTGTGCCGATCTCGGTCACTGTGTTGCCCAGACTCAGCTCGGTGATTTCAAAGTATCCGTCAAACACCCTGTTGCCCACATAGGTAACGCCGTCCATGATTTCAACCGACTTGATATGATCCGCGTAGGATTTCCACGGAGCGTCGAGTCCGCGCGCGTAGTCCTTCATTCTGCCGTTGCCTGCGATAGTCATTTTTCCCGAGGAATAGTCAAAGGTAAAATTACAGTCCGCGATCGGACTTTCGTAAATATCGCCAAAGCCTATCCCGTTGGACCTCGCGAAGCTTTCTGCGGCAGTGCCGTTTTCTCCGTAGAGCGTAAAGCCTGCCGTGGTTCCAAAGCTTTTATACGCAAACGCGCGCGTGCCAATGCTTTTGATATCGCGCGGAACAAAGGAATATTTCAGCGCGGTGTTGCTGAACGCGTATTCTCCGATTTTCTTAACATTCTTGCCCATCAAAAAATCACTGAGCTTTTCACAGTAATTAAAGGCATAGCTGTCGATCGTTTCGACCCTGTCGGGTATATAAACATTGTTTAGGGAATCGCAGCCGTTGAACGCAAATTCACCGATAGATTCAAGCGAATCCGGCAGACTCAGCCGGGTAACGCGCGAGCAAGAGGTGAACGCATGGTTTCCGACGCGCGTGACGCCGTCCTCAACCTCGATTCTGATAATATTGTCTTTGACGCTGTACCACGGCATTTCCGAAAGATTGTCATAATCCGCCATGGCGCCGTTTCCGCTGATTCTGAGCAGATAGCCGTCGGAATCCGCTCTGGCATACAGCCATTTGCAGTCGCCGGTCGTGCCGCTGAGCGCGACCGCCTCGCTGTCGGTCTGAGCGGCACCCACACTGAAAGGAGCAACGCCAAACGCCGAGGCTGCCATAACTGCCGAAAGAAAGGCAGCAAGTATTCTGCACTTTTTCATTTTGAACCTCCGTTTTCTTTTGGAAAACTCCGATAATTCAGTGTCGGGCTTATTATCCGGCAAAGAGTGATCAAAGCTTTCTTTATTTTTTCTCAAAAAGGCAACACCGCACAATTTGAGGCGCCCGCCTGAATTGTGTGATGTTGCCTTTATTATCACGCGGTTTTTCCGGTATAGAGCTGATAGTATTTTCCCTTTTGCTCCAAAAGCTGGTCGTGAGTTCCGCGTTCGATTACTCTGCCGTGCTCCAGCACCATAATGCAGTCGGAATTTTTGACCGTTGAAAGACGGTGGGCAATTACAAAGGTAGTTCTGCCTTTCATCAGCTTATCCATACTCTCCTGCACCATTTTTTCCGTTCTGGTGTCAATTGAGCTTGTCGCCTCGTCCAAAATCAGAGCAGGCGGATCGGCAACCGCAGCTCTGGCTATTGCCAGCATCTGGCGCTGACCTTGGCTGAGGTTTCCTCCGTCTCCCTTGATGACCGTGTTGTAGCCGTCCGGGAGCTTGCGTATAAAGCTGTCGGCGTTGGCAAGCTTTGCGGCAGCGATGACCTCGTCGTCTGTGGCGTCGAGTCTGCCGTAGCGAATATTCTCCATAATTGTATCGGTAAACAAATGAGTATCCTGCAAAACAATTCCCAGCGAACGCCGCAGATCTGATTTTTTTATTTTGTTGATATTGATCCCGTCATAGCGGATTTTGCCGTCCTGGATATCATAAAAACGGTTTATCAAATTGGTAATCGTGGTCTTGCCGGCGCCGGTGGAGCCAACAAAGGCGATTTTCTGTCCGGGCTCAGCATAAATATCAATATTGTGAAGCACCATTTTGTCATCGGAGTAGCCAAAATCAACATCATCCATAACAAGCGCGCCTCTGAGTTCCTTATATTCAACCTCGCCGGTTGCCTGATGAACGTGCTTCCACGCCCACAAGCCGGTCCTCTCCTCGGTTTCGGTGAGCTTTCCGTTTTTGCGTTCAGCGTTGACAAGGGTAACGTAGCCGTTGTCCTCCTCGCTTTTTTCATCAAGCAAATTGAAAATACGCTCCGCTCCGGCAAGAGCCATAACAATGCTGTTAAACTGCTGGCTTACCTGATTGATAGGCGTTGTAAAGTTCTTGTTAAAGGACAAAAAGCTCACAAGCTTGCCAAGCGTCAGACCTGTAACGCCGAAAATCGCAAGCGCGCTTCCTACAATCGCACAGATAACATAGCCTACGTCGCCCAAACGCGCGTTTACCGGCATAAGTATATTTGCGAATTTGTTCGCGTTATACGAGCTGTCAAAAAGCTTTTCGTTAAGCTCTCTGAATTCTTCAACGCTCTTTTTCTCGTGATTAAAAACCTTGACGACCTTTTGACCGTTCATCATTTCTTCAATATAGCCGTTCTCTTTTCCAAGGTCGGTCTGCTGCGCAAGAAAATACTTTCCGCTCTTTGAAGCAAGAGTTTTGGTAACGAACATCATAACAAAAACAATCGCTATTGTGAGCAGCGTCAGCGGAACGCTGAGCACAAACATGCTTGCAGTTACCGAAACTATTGTGATCGCGCTTGAGAACAGCTGAACCATACTCTGGCTTACCATCTGGCGAAGAGTATCGACATCGTTGGTATAAACGCTCATGATATCACCGTGAGGATGGGTATCAAAATATTTTATCGGCAAGCTCTCCATATGATTAAAAATCTGAATCCTGAGGTCGCGCATCGTGCCCTGGGTCACGTAAATCATGATTCGCGCCTGAGCATAGGTCGCCGCTGCGCCGAAAAGATAAAACGCGGCAACCCTTGCTATGGCAAGCAAAAGCGGTGTAAAATCCGGGTTTGGCTGACCGATCATGGGGGTAATATAATCGTCGATAAGCGTTTGTATAAACAAGGTTCCCTGAACGTTTGCGAAAACTCCGGCAAAAATTGTAAGCATCACGACCAGCATGTGAAATTTGTATTTCTTAAAGATGATCGCAAGCAGCCTTTTGAGAGTTTTCATCGGGTTTTCAACCTTTGGCAAGGGCTTGGTTTTATCTCGTCCCATAGGCTTTGCCATTTATGCCTCCCCCTTTCTGTCAAAGTCGCCGCTGCCGCCGGTTTGCGCGGCGTAGATTTCACTGTAAATCGCGTTGCTTTTCACAAGCTCTTCATGAGTGCCCACTCCGCTTATGCAGCCGTCGTCCATCACAATGATCCTGTCGGCATTTTCAACGCTCGAAATTCTCTGGGATATAATTATCTTTGTGGTGTTAGGGATCTCGTTTGCAAACGCCTTGCGGATCCGCGCGTCGGTCGCGGTATCAACCGCGCTTGTGGAATCGTCAAGTATCAAAATTTTCGGCTTTTTCAGCAAAGCGCGCGCAATACAGATCCTTTGCTTTTGTCCGCCCGAAACATTTGTACCGCCCTGCTCGATCTTGGTGTTATAGCCGTCCGGAAAGGCTGAAATAAATTCGTCTGCACATGCAAGCTCACACGCTCTGCGGCATTCCTCTTCGGTGGCGTTTTCGTTGCCCCAGCGCAGGTTGTCATAAATTGTGCCGCTGAACAGCACGTTCTTTTGCAGGACCACCGAAACCTCGTCGCGCAGCGTTTCCAAATCATACGTTCTCACGTCCTTGCCGCCAACCCTTACACAGCCGCCGGTAACATCGTAGAGTCTGCCGATAAGGTTTACCAAGCTGGTCTTTGAGCTGCCCGTTCCGCCGATGATGCCTATGGTCTCGCCGGATTTTATTGAAAGGCTTATATTGTTAAGCACAGGCTTTTCGGCGGTTTCGTTATAGCTAAAATAAACGTTTTCAAAGTCAATGCTTCCGTCCTTTACCTCAAAATCGGGATTTTCGGGGTTTGTCAGCGTGCTCTGTTCGTTTAAAACGCCCTCGATCCTCTTTGCGCTGGCAAGACTCATTGTTATCATTACAAAGATGAACGCAAGCATCATCAGGCTCATTAGGATATTCATGCAATAGGTCAGCATACTTGTCAGCTCACCGGTTGTCAGGTCGCCCCCGACAATCATATTCGCGCCAAACCAGCTTATCGCTATTATAGAAGCGTACATTGTCAGCATCATAACCGGAGAAACCGAAACAATCATCTTTTCTGCCCTGACAAAAAGCCTGTATAGGTTGTTTGCCGCGCGGTTAAATTTTTTGTTTTCGTAGTCCTCTCTTACAAACGCCTTGACCACACGGATAGAAGAAACATTCTCCTGCACGCTGGCGTTGAGTTCGTCATATTTTTCAAAAACCTGAGTAAAATACCTTCTGGTCTTTTTGAGAACAAAGACAAGTATGACGCTCAAAAAAGAGACTGCGATAAGATAAACGCTCGCAAGCCGCAAATTAATAATCATTGTCATTGTAGTTGCGACAATCAGCGTGACCGGGGCACGAAAGCATATTCTCAAAATCATCTGATATGCGTTTTGCAGGTTGGTAACGTCGGTCGTCATTCGGGTAACAAGACCTGCTGTAGAGTATTTGTCGATATTGGCAAAGGAAAACGTCTGAATACGCTCAAACATCGCCTGTCTTAGATTTCTTGCAAATCCAGCGGACGCCTTCGCGCCGTAAATCGCGCCCATTGCACCCGAAAACAGAGCAAGCGCGGCGCAAATAATCATAAGTCCGCCAATCATAAGGATATAACCCATTTTGTTTTCACTGTCGCCGTTGATGCCGTTGTCAATCATCATAGCCATAAGAATCGGGATCAGCATTTCCATTATGACTTCAAGAATCATAAAAATCGGCGTCATCACAGATTCCCTGACAAAGCCCCTGATATGTACTCCTAGAGTTTTAATCATCATATCCTTCCTTTCTCAATGCTTTTCTTGCTTAAATAATACCGCCATTAAAAAAATATGTCAAGAAAAACATGGTATATAACAACCAATATTATGAAAATTCCCCGGCAAAATTATAGGCAATACCGCATAATTCTGGTGCGCGGATTGCGCAGTAAGATTTTTCGGCAGAGTGTACAAATAATCAGTACGCATACTGACGTATGGATACTGATTATTTGTACATTCTGACGGAATAATATGCAAGCAAGGCGTGCGCCATGAATTGTGCGGTGTTGCCTATAGGCACTACGCAGGGGCGGCACTGCATAATTAAGTCAAATTGTATTGTGCCGACTATACTTATCCGAAAAAATAGAAGCGATAAAATCACTTGGTTTACAATATTGACAACTTGAGTTATATAAAATACAATAGGTTTAAAAACGGCAATTGATGTATTCGCAAAATCCAAAACAAAGGTGTTGAAAACAAAATAATGTCAGACAAGTAAAATTTTGAAAAAATATTACGGCTACATCACCTTTCGCGACGGACAGGAAAGCTTGATCAACAGCTTGCTTACCAATCATGACGTGCTTGGCATCATGCCGACAGGCGCCGGAAAATCGCTTTGCTATCAGATTCCGGCGCTGATGAAAAGCGGCATAACGCTTGTGATCTCGCCGCTGGTGTCGCTGATGAAGGACCAGGTCAGTGCATTGGTACAGCAGGGTATCCGCGGCGCGTATTTGAACAGCTCGCTTACGGACCGGCAATATTTAAAGGCGCTTCAAAACGCGTCGCGGGGAATTTACAAAATAATTTATATCGCCCCCGAACGTCTCAAAGCCGCGTCTTTTCTCCGTTTTGCCCTTAATGCCGACATCGCGATGGTCGCGGTTGACGAGGCGCATTGTATCTCGCAATGGGGTCAGGATTTCCGCCCAAGCTACCTGGATATCAGTAATTTTATTGATTCGCTGCCGCGCCGCCCGGTGATTGGAGCGTTTACCGCAACAGCGACCGATGAGGTAAGCAAGGACATTGTCAAGCTGCTAAAGCTAAATGATCCTGTCATTGTCACAACAGGCTTTGACCGCCCAAACCTGTTTTTTTCGGTTATGCAGCCAAAAAATAAACCTGATGCTCTGATGAAGCTGCTGGGCAACCGCAAGGGAAAATCCGGCATAATTTACTGCTCGTCACGCAAGCGCGTAGAGGAGGTATGCGAAAATTTGAACCACAGCGGTTTTTCCGCAACACGCTATCACGCAGGGTTGGATCCAAAGGAACGCGCGCGCAATCAGGATGACTTTGTTTTTGACCGCTGCCAAATAATGGTAGCGACAAACGCGTTCGGAATGGGAATCGACAAATCGGACGTGCGTTTTGTGATACACTACAATATGCCGAAAAACCTGGAAAACTACTATCAGGAAGCCGGAAGAGCAGGACGTGACGGTGAAAACGCGGACTGCATTTTGCTTTACGGCAGGGAGGACGAAAACACCTGCCGATATTTTATTACCCATGCGGAGCCAAATGAACAGATGACGCCGGAGGAACAGGAGCTTTTTAAAGAAAAGGAGGAGCAGCGCCTATGTCAGATGATAGCTTACTGCAAAACCTCCAAATGTCTGCGCAGCTATATGCTGCGGTATTTCGGTGATAAGCATGATAAAAACTGCGGCAAATGCTCGACCTGTATTGCCAAGCAGCAAAAAGCACTGCACAGGGCAATAAGTCAAGGTGAAAAAGCGGCTAAAATGATTTCGCGGAAGATGATTCCTCATAATATCAAGCAACCACCGGTTGACAATGACTTGCTGCAGGCTCTTAAGGTTGTCAGGCTGATGTATGCCAAAAAGCAGGGCGTTCCGGCTTATGTGATTTTTACCGACTCAACTTTGGCAGAAATGAGCAGCAAAAAGCCGATGACAGAGAGCCAATTTTTGTCTGTCAGCGGCGTCGGCAGAATCAAATACGAAAAATACGGCGAAGCATTCTTGCGTGTTATCCGGGAATACTCGCTGCAAAATCATAACAAAAAGTCATAAGGCAACACCGCACAATTCACGGCGCACGCCTTGCTTGCATATTATTCCGTCAGACTGCCCAAAAATCAGTATGCACACTGATTATTTGTACATTCTGACGAAAAATCTGACTACGCAAT